>CALWAB010000001.1 GCA_944372745.1 uncultured Clostridia bacterium
ATTTTTAGCACCCTATGCTCCTAATATTAAAGCGGACAAAAAGGACGGATTTAGGCGTTATGACTTGCGTTCAATGCGTCAGCGTCCAGTGAGCATTCCAAATGAAAATAAAACGCGTTTAAAGAAACTTTAATGAATGGTGAAATTATGATAAAAGACATTACAGGTAGACAAGCTATAATTTTAGTGGCAATAGTGATGTGTGCTACAAAATTTTTCATATTGCCAAGCAATCTATTATCTACTGGGGGACAAGATGTTATATATGTAATGATACTCTTTTTTGTTGTAGAATTTTTACTCTTTTTAGTGCTTGTGCAAATATCTATGATGCACCCAGATAAGACATTTTATGAGCTATTAGCTGGTAGCGTTGGTACAATTGTAGCCAAAGCAGTATACATACTCTTTTTTGTATTTTTTATGCTCAAACTCTGCATAAATATTATAGAAACATATTCATTCTTCTTAGGGACACTCTATGATGATTTGTCTCCTATCCTTTACCTTTTGCCAATATTGTTTTTGGTTTTTTATATGGCATACATTGGGCTAAGGTCTATAGGGCGCAGTGCAGAACTGTTGTGGATTTTTGTATTTTTTGGATTACTTATGACTATCATAGTTGCCATACCTAATGCGGATTTTGGATATATGTTGCCTATTTTCCCACAGGGGACAAGTGATGCGTTGAGTGCGTTGTCAAATAATGCACTTTGGTTTGGAGATTATCTTGTATATTTGTTCTTTTTTGGTAAAATTAAATTTGAGAAAGGTTACTTTAAAAAAATGGCTATTGTTTCGGGCGTGGTTTTAGCACTCATTGTTTTCTTTATGATGTTATTCCACTGTATTTTCCCTTATATTGCATCAATGGTTCATTATGGTGTGAGTGATATAACCCATATTACAGTGCATATTACAAATATTGGACAACTTGATTGGCTGAATGTCACTATGTGGACATTTGCTACACTTATACAAACAGTAATATTTGCTTATTGCGCTGAAGAATGTTTAAGTAGTATATTTAATATTAAAAGCAAAGCGGTGTCTTGTCTTATAGTGCTTGCAATATTAGTGGCTGGACTGATTGCATTTGATTTTAAATTGATTCAAATGCTAGATTTTGTGCAAGGGCCTATTAGGTATATTGTATTCTTATTGATTTTAATTGCTTTGAGCGTTATTGCCGTGCATTACATCTATAATTTGAGACATAATAAACAAAATAAGAAAAATAAACCTATGAAAACAAAATATGTGGGGGTGCGTTATGAAAAGTCGAACAATTAGAAAAATTTACATAGGCTTACTTTTCGTGTTGTTAATTATTTTATTGCCTATGTTTTTTGGAATGCCTGAACAGGCTTTTGAGAAGACACTGATTTTAGCATTCGGTGTAGACAAAACGGCGGATGAATTTGAATTATCCGTTCAAGTAATGGTTCCTCAGTCAAGTCAAAGTGGATATAGTGAGAAGCGTGAAGTAAGGTCGGATAAGGGAAAGACGATTGATGAAGCAATGGCAAAATTGCAACTGAAAGAAGGGAAGGAATTGGCGGTAGCACACGCGAATATTCTCTTAATTGCCGAAAGTGCTATTGAAGATGATATTAATATAATATTAGATTACTTTGTGCGTGATAGGAATGTGGGCTATTTAACAGTAGCTACTACACCCAATAACGCTAAGGAACTATTGGAGATTTCATCACAAGAAAGTTTTGATAAAGATTCTCTTTTGAGACTTGTTAGTTTTAATAACGAAAATATATATGGGACAGAGTCAACTTTGAATAAAATTCTATTTGGATACTATTCGCCCTCAAAAACAAGCCTTGTGAGTAGACTTATGTCGTCTCAAGGTGGTGAAAGTGACGGCGGTCAAGGTAGCAGTAGTAGTGGCGGAACAACTGGTGGCGATGCTTTAATGGGTATAGAGGGCGGAGATTCTTCGTCAAGCGGTGGTGAAAGTACATCTAAGAGTGGACAAGAAAGCGGACAACAAAGTCAAGAAAGCGGTGGAAGCAGTCAGCAGAGTGGTAGTGAAGGTAGTAGTGGGCAACCAAGTGGAGAACAGTCAGCAGGAGAATCAAGCGGTGGGGGAGAACAAAGTGGACAATCTAGTGGACAAAATAACGGGAATGGAACGCAGTCTAATTCGCAAGAAAAAAAAGAACTAGGCAATGATGGTTCTATTGCAGTGCTTAAAGGTGGGAAAATTGCCACAATATTGGACCCGCTAGCATATAGAGGATTTCATTGGTTAATGCCAATAAAACAATCATCTTTTATAAGGCTTGAAAATATAACAGACGAAATTTTTGATAATGCAACTATTATTATAGATATCACTAACGCTAAAGACAAAATAAAGTATGAAATGACAGAAGATGGCACACCTATAATTAAATTTAAAACAATGCTTACTTATCAAATATCCAGTGTGCAGGAGGATAACTTTAGTGTGGATAAGTATGCAGAGTTTACTGAAGATAGTTCAAAAGTTATAAAATTAGCACTTCAACAATTAATAGATACGGAAGTACAGAAAGCCCTCAATACTTCCAAGGAATATCAAATAGATGTGTGGAATGTTTATGACAAATTTTATCAAAAATATGGCAATAAATTTATTAATTATGTAGACAATAATGAAGGGGATTATTTAAAAGATTTGGAAATTTTTGTAGAAGTAAATGTTAAAGAAGACAAATTGTGATATCTTTGCTTGGTGCAAACTTTAAATTGAGAGTTTTTTCACCTTGTTCCTTGTTGAAAACTGTATAATTTACATTAAAATACACATACTAAGGCAACGGAGGTAAAGATTAATGACAGATTGGAGAATAATACTCAACTGGATAGCGTTTATAATATTGGCAATAGGAGGATTAAATTGGGGATTAGTGGGAATCTTTAATTTCAACCTAGTTGAATGGATTTTTGGCGGATATAATGCTGGGTCAATGATAATCTACATTTTAGTTCTTTTATCAGTAATATGGTTGATTATAAGTATAATTATGGACAAAGCAATAAGATTTATTGATAGAAATATGTAAAAACTATGTATAAATTTTTTATGGCAAATGTTGAAAACATTTGTCATTTTTTGTATAATTTAGACAGTTTATTGTGTAAAATAGATATTGGTGAATTTTAAAAAAAACAATATTAAATTTATTTCTTGACAAAGAATTTTTTATGTGATAAACTACTTATCACAGGTGAAATATGAACAATAAAGAAATTGCAAGAGCGAAATGGTGCGAAAGAGAAATGAAAAAAGAATTAGCAGATACACAATTACAAGATGTATTAAATACTGAAGTGCAATTAGATTTGTTGTCAACTGACGATGAAAAAATGCAAAACTTGAGAAAGTTTTTGATAAAACAGATTATTGAAGCGAATAGCCAAAGTGATTTTTTTGAAGACGAAGACAATGTGGAAGACGCCTTAGAAGATTTTATGGATGATGTAAAAGATTATTTTTGGAGACGCT
>CALWAB010000002.1 GCA_944372745.1 uncultured Clostridia bacterium
CAAGTTGGTGTGCCTTACATTGTGGTATTCATGAACAAAATTGACCAAGTTGACGACCCAGAGTTGATTGACTTAGTCGAAATGGAAATCAGAGACCTTCTTACGAAGTATGGTTTCCCTGGAGATAAAACTCCAATTATTAAAGGTTCAGCTTTGAAGGCTCTTCAAGCTGCTGACGCTGGTAATCTTGATTCACCAGATGTTCAATGCATCAACGAACTTATGGACGCTTTGGATACTTATGTACCAGACCCAGTTCGTGCTACTGACAAACCATTCTTGCTTCCTGTTGAAGATGTATTTACGATTACTGGTCGTGGTACAGTTGCAACTGGTAGAGTTGAGAGAGGTAGAGTCAAGATGGGTGATGTCGTTGAAATTGTCGGCATCCGTGAACCTAGAACAACCACCATTACTGGAATTGAAATGTTCCACAAGATGATGGATGACGCAGAAGCAGGTGACAATGTTGGGTTGCTTTTGAGAGGTATTGAGAAGAAAGACATCGAAAGAGGTCAAGTAATCGCAGCACCTAAATCAATTACACCTCATACAGAATTCACAGCTGAAGTGTACATTTTGAAGAAAGAAGAAGGCGGACGCCACACACCATTCTTCAATGGTTATCGTCCACAATTCTACTTCAGAACTACTGACGTTACAGGTACAATTGAATTACCTGCAGGCGTTGAAATGGTAATGCCAGGCGACAATGTCACAATGACAGTTCGTTTGATTACACCAATCGCTATCGAAGAAGGATTGCGTTTCGCTATTCGTGAAGGCGGTAGCACAGTAGGTTCAGGTGTTGTTTCTAAGATATTGAAATAATTAAATAGTAGACTTAACCCTGCAAAGTTTTCTAGTATTTAATGTTTAAGTGTCTTTAAATATGCCCAGACTTTCATTGGTCGCATTATCGTGACACAATCTCGGTGAAGATTTAAAATTTGCTCTCAACTAAGGGGGAGACCTTAGTAGTTGTCTAGACTAAACTTAGACAGTCGCGCCTCGTACTTAAAGTGGGCAGTCCCGTCCAGACTATAAGATGGATAGTGGTGTTCTAGACTTTATTAGAATAGTCAGCCTAGACTTCAAAAGGTAGTCGACTTAAGGCTTCAATTTAAGTAGTCAAGCATAGACTTAAAAATAACGCAGTTAACCTAAGGCTTCAAACAAGGTGTTTTGCTGTGAACTTATACAGTATTCAAACAGAAGAATTATAAATCTGTTAGTCCCTTATGACTATGATATAAGGCATTATATCTAGTGTATTAGATAACTCAGATTAAGAGATTAAAATCTCCAGATAGTTGGGTCAATCTATCACTTACTCAAAGTATAAATGAGTGCTGAACTTAAAGCATAAATTAGTTTTCAAGCCTAAGAAATAAAAAATGGTATTCTTGCCAAGAATTAAAAGTGGTACTCGTACATAGAGTAAAAATGTGTATTCTCACTAAAGAATTAAAAGATAGTGTTCGTGCCGTAGAATTATAAAAGGCGGTATTCAAACTCAAGAATTAAAAATGTGTATTCGTGCCTAGAATTCAATTGGTATCTTGTAGATAGATTGTATCTATGTTCATTCTTAAGAACTAAAAAATAGAGTTCGCAATGTAGAACTGAAATATGTTGTTCAATTAGAAGAACTAAAAATCTATAACTCAAGCAAAGAGCCTAAAATAAGCACTCAAACATAAGAGTAAATATGTACTCAAGCGAAAGAGTCCAAATTCGTATCAAGCATAAGAGTAAATGTGCCTTCAAGTGGAAGAAGTTAAATCCATATTCAAGCACAAGAATTTAAATGTGTACTCAAATGTAAGAGTTTAAAATTACATACTCATGCACAAGAGATAAAAAAGTGTATTCTCACTTTAGAATTAAAATTGAAGTATTCTCACCATAAGAATTTAAATTTGGTATCCTGCAAACAGATTGTGTTTGTGTTCAAGTCGAAGAACTAAAAAATGACTTTCAAGCTTAAGAAATAAAAATGAGTATTCAAACCTAAGAATTATAAAATGGTGTTCATGCCCTAGAATTAAAAAGAGGGTATTCAGGACCGAGAATTAAAAATGGTTACCCAAGACTAAGGGGTAAAAAATGTCAAATCTCTATTCTAGATTTAAAATAGAATACATCAAACTGTAGATGTTAAATTCAGTGAAGTATTGCTTAGTACTTTACTGCATCAAATTTATTCCATTATTTGATGCCATAAGCATTGATAGGCAATCTAACCTAGACCTGCAATCTTATATAAAAGTTCAATTTTATATGTGATTGTATCATCCGTTTAAACTTGAAATGTCAGCGATTTATAGTAACAATTGGAGTTTTAATGTTTTGTTAAGACTATCGCGAGCTATTTATCTAAAACATAGATAGTGCGAACATTAGGATGAGAAAACACCCATCAGGGTGTTTTTTTATATAATTTATAGAATTGCTAATATATTTTTAGTGCTCAAATAATAAGAAGCGTGTTAAGTCTCTATCATATTTTTCGAATCATATAAATTCGTTTTTATATTGTAATTCATCTATTAAATTTTTGTGGTATCAATAATTATATTATGTGTCTAAAAATTTAATATTTGTTCATATTTTTATAATTATGCGTTAGGTTTTTTATTTAAGATAAATATTTTTCTTTATATAAAATGTTATTTTTTATATACATATAAAATTTATTAAATAAGAAAAAATTTAACAGTTAATTTTTCTTTATTAATATATTTAGATAAAAATAATGTAGCAAAAAAAATGGAATTAAGAATAACTAGTTAGAAACACATAAATGTTTGTTGCAAAATTGCTATAAGTAAACATTTGAGATTTAATAGAATTTCTTTATTAAAATATGTTTTATTTTTTTTATAAATTTTAATGTTTTTATTTTTTTATTTATAAATTTTGTTATTTACACAATTAAGATTAACTGTAAATATTTTTTCAAAAAAGTTTAAATTTATCTTTGTAATGATTATTCAACATATTTATAAAGTAGCATATTATTTTATTAACAAATGTTTTTTCGTAAATATGAATAAAATTTCATATAAAAAGATTTTACTTAAAAGAAATCTTTATAAATAAACATTTGTTTTTAATATATTGAATGGATTAAATGTTTGATATGACATATTTGATGTTATTTAAAGAAGTACATTATTGATTTAGTTGATTAAACTAAATGCTTATATTGTATTTATTTTATAATTGTTAGTATAATATTATAAGATATCAAATTAATTTAATATGTTAATACTTTTGATTAAATAATAAAAGCCATAAATTTGATATGGCTTTTAATTTGTATATTTATCAATAAATGATTTGTCTTTAAAATAATTTATACCCATTTTAGTTCTTACATTATCTAATGTTTGTAATGCCACAGTTAGCATTTTTTCACTACCATCTTTTAAAATTTTCATAACTTGTGAACGGTCATTTTCATAAATTTTTCTTCTTTCTCGAATAGGGGAAAGAATTTGTTGTAAAATCTCATTTAATATTTTTTTGATTTTAACATCACCTAAACCACCGCGTTTATAGTGTTCTTTCATTTCTTGTAGTGTAGAATATTCGCTTAATGCTTTAATTTGTTCATCTGTCGCAAATGCATCTAAATAAGTAAATACAGTATTTCCTTCTACTTGACCTGGGTCTTCTATATGAATATGGTTAGGGTCTGTGTACATACTCATGACCTTTTGTTTTATAGTATCTGAGTCGTCTTTAAGATTTATTGTATTACCAAGTGATTTGCTCATTTTAGCATTGCCATCTATACCTACTAATCTTTGGCATACTTTGTTTTGTTCAAGCATTGCTTTTGGCATAGTTAAAGTTTCGCCATAAATTCTGTTAAAAGCATTGACAATTTCGCATGTCTGCTCAATGACTGGTAGTTGATCTTCACCTACTGGTACAACTTCGGCATTAAAAGCAGTTATGTCTGCTGCTTGACTAATAGGATAAGTTAAAAAGCCTACAGGTACATTAGCACCATATTTTTTTTGTTTCATTTCAGATTTTACAGTAGGATTTCTTTGTAGGCGTGCAAGAGTTACAAGATTCATATAATATACGGTTAATTCAGTTAGTGGATATATATAGGATTGAATGCCTATTGTAGATTTATTAGGATCTAAACCAACTCCTAAATAATCTAAACATACCTCAATAATATTAGACCTTATTTTTTCTGGGTTATCGGAATTATCTGTTAAGGCTTGTACATCAGCTATAAGGATGTAAGGTTCATAATTGCCACTATTTTGCAACTCTACTCTTTTTCGTAATGAACCAATAAAGTGTCCTATATGTAAATTACCTGTAGGGCGGTCTCCAGTTAATATAATTTTCTTATTATTCATTTAATACTCCTTAATAAAAATAAGTATATCAAAAATATTGCAAATAATCAAATATTTTAATGAATTTAACATTTAATTTGCAAAAATTAAGAAAATAGCTTTAAATTATTTGCAATATATACAATATTTGTAGTATAATGTTTTAGCAATAAGATACTAATTAACAAAATTACGAATTAACAAATATAATGTAATACTAAGGAATAATTTATGTATATAGGGAAGATGACTCCAAAGCAAATTACGGATATGCTCAAAACTATGTTTTTAGCGGAAGCACGCTTTGAAAAATTTTATAATGCTAATTTGTCGTCTATTTTAGATTTGAGTTTATTTCGTTATAAAGTCGAAAAAAGCAATGGCAATGAATATTTAGTGGCAGAAGTAAAAAATGGAGATGTGTTTGTTTTTGATGACTGCAGTTATATAAAATTTGTTGAACCTCAAATGACTCCTTTATCCTCTGCTAAGAATGCGATTGTTTATACAAATTTTATGAGAAATACTTTTGATGATTATTATAATTTTGAAATTGAATATAATCAAAACTTAGATAATGTTGTCAATATAGTTAATTTTTGTGATGATATGATACACAAGAGAAAATCGAATAAAATTGGAACAAAAGAAATTGAAATTACATATTAAAAGGTGGCAAAATGAACGATTTGATTGTTATCAAGGTCGGTTCTATGGCTTTGGTAAATGATAAAGGAGATGGCATTGATTACAATGTCATTTCACAATTATCTAGAGATTTGAATGAACACACTATTCTGGTAACAAGCGGTGCAGCGGTAGTAGGGAAACTTGATTATATTAAACGCAATGGTCACGAATTAGATGAACATAACGCATTTTATAAATCAGATTATGCTTCACAAGGGCAGACAATACTTATGAACCTATACAGAGAATTTATGGACCCTAAATTTTCATTAAGACAAGTGCTTGTGGAGCATCAACATTTCAACGATGTTGATAAACGCCAGCATTTACTTGGTTTGCTTGAAAGGTGTTCACAACAAAATGCAGTGGCAGTTATAAATTATAATGACTGTATTTCAAGTGAAGAATGTCGAAAAATGGAAATAAATCTATTAAGAGAAAAAAACAAAGAAGTAGTTGAGTGCATAGATAATGATGAAACAGCAACCCAAATAGCGGTATTAACACACGCAAAAAAATTGCTCTTACTTACTCTTTTAGAAGGTATATACCTTGACAAAGATGACCCTAAAACGCTTGTAAGCGAGTTGACAGCGAATACAAAAGATGAATTAATAACAAAAATTTGTGAATTACAAACACATTGTGAAGGGGCAAGTAGAAAAGGTGCTAATGGTGCTTTTGCAAAATTGGAGTATGCAAAATATGCAGTGCAAAATGGCATAGATGTCATAATAGCTAGTAGTAAATATAGAATTAACGACATATTAAATAATTCTGTACCTAATACCCATATTTATATTAAATAAATGTTTGCTAATATGTTCATATTTGACAATATAAAAAAGTTTATAAATATAAATGAATTCATAATGATATAAAAAATAAGCACTTGTAGGTGCTTATTTTTTATCATTTTCTTTATTTTCGATTATTTCATCAACTGTATCATTTTTTTCATTTTTTGCCATATTTTTTAGCAATTCTCTGATATCATTGAGTATTTCTTCTTGTGTTTCTTTTTTAACAACAGCTTCGGCTGCTTTCTTTTTTTCTTCATCAGCTAATGCTTTTAATGCCGCGTGAACTGCTTTTTTATCTTTTAAATCGATTCCGCGATCTTGTAACAATTTTTTCTGTTCTTTAGTAGGACGCGTGTATTTTAGTTCCTGATATGAATTTTTGAAAACTTGTTGTGATTTCATTACTAGTTTTATAATAATAAATATACAAAAAGCTATGATTAAGAAATCTATAATCGATTGTATAAAATTACCATAATTCCAAGCTAGTGTCACTACACCGTCAGCATCTGTTCTCAAAGGCACAGATAAATCAGCAAGGCTTTCTGCTCCAAAAGCCCATGTAATTAGTGGCATTATGATATCATTAACCAAACTTGTAACTATTTTTCCAAATGCAGCACCGATGATAACACCTACAGCCATATCTAATATATTGCCACGCGAGATAAAGGCTTTAAACTCTTTAAAAAATTTTTTCATTTGTTTCTCCTTTGTATTATTAAGATACAAATATTTTACTACTTTTTGAGTGTTTTGTAAATCCTTTGTATGACATATTTAAAAATTTTTGTTAACTACCAAATAATTCAATAAAAAGTTTGTATATCTTATGTAGTGTATCTTAAATGTTTGCAAATTTTGGCAATTTGTTGTATAATAAACAAGTATACAGGAGTAAAAATGAAAGTAATAAAAAGGCAAAGAAATAGCAGAAATTGTATTATATGCGGACTAGATAATGAAATATCTACCAAAGCTCCATTTTACGAAATGGAAGATAAATCAATAGTGACAATTTTTAAATATCAATGGTTACATCAAAGTTATCCCCAAAGAGTACATGGTGGGCTTATTACAGCTATGTTAGATGAACTCATTGGACGAGCTTTATGGATTGATGAACCTAATACTTATGGTGTCACCACAAATATTAATGTTAAGTTTCGTAAACCTGTTCCATATGATGAAACACTTTATGGGGTGGGCAAACTAACTAAAAATACCAAGATGTTTTTCGGAGGAATTGGTAAAATATTTAATTCAAATGGGGAAGTATTAGCAGAGGCAGAAATAAATTATATCAAACAGCTTACTTCAAAGATAGGTGAAATGAAAGAAGAAGACGAAATGGTTTATGATATAGATGATGGCGTCAAGGAAATAAATATTGATAAATTTAAAATTGACTAGGTCTAATAATCACTATAATTGTCAATAATTAATTTAAATATGATAGTCTAATAAGATTATTTTTATTTTCACAAATTTTATCTACAAAAAAGGCAATCAAACAAATTAAATATGATTAAATGATTGACTTATTTAAGAAAATCTATTATACTTTTATAAGCTATTTCTCGAAGGGAGAACATAAATGACAAAGAAACGCGCGATTAAAAGTATTGTGTTTGTAGTACTATTATTTATAGTCGGTATATTACTTGCATTTTGCAAATATGACATACCTTTTACAAACTATACTTACAACGGTTTTATAAATTCAATAAAAATGGGACTAGATGTTAGCGGTGGTGTAACTGCAGTTTATGATGCACGGTTAGCAGATGAAAATTCAGGTATTGACCTAGATACTGCAATCAGTTCTACTATCAATAGACTAGAGAGTATATTGGCAGAACGCGGTTATACTGAAGCCACTGTAACCACACAACAAGGTAATCGTATTCGTGTGGAAGTTCCTGATGTAGAAGATCCACAAGAGGTTTTTGACTTAATTGGGAACCCAGCAGAACTGACATTTAAGACAGAAGAAGATCCAAATGCTGAATCAGCAATCACTGCATCGGATATTAGAAATGTAGAATATGGTTTCCAAAATAATGAACACGGTGTAGTTATTGATTTTACAGCAGAAGGTGCGAGTAAATTCTCTGACCTAACTGGCGAATTGTCTTCATCTGGTGGAAATGTTTATGTGTACTTAGGAGATGAATTATTTTCCACATTGACAGTTCAAGAGCAAATAACAGGCGGTTCAACATTCATTAGCGGTGGTATGGATACAAGAGCAGAAGCAGAAGAATATGCTTTGCGTATAATGAGTGGAACTTTTAGTGCAGAATTGTCTCTATATGAAAGTTCAGTAGTCAGTGCTACTTTGGGTATGAACGCAATCTCATCAGGCTTGATTGCAGCAATAGTAGGTTTAATTCTAATTTTCATCTTTATGGCATTTATGTATAGAACATTTGGACTTATGGCAAATATTGCATTAATGTTCTATGTAATACTTGTGCTATTCCTATTGCAAGCAATTCCACTTGTACAGTTGACATTACCAGGTATCGCGGGTATTATCTTGAGTCTTGGTATGGCAGTCGATGCAAATATTATCATATTTGAAAGAATCAAAGATGAATACAAACACGGAAAAAGAATTCCTGCAAGTGTCAAAGGTGGATTTAAGCGTGCTACAGCAGCGATTTTGGACTCAAATATTACCACATTGATGGTCTGTGTAGTCTTGTACTTATTAGGTACGGGTGCAATCAAAGGCTTTGCAATAACATTATTTATAGGCATCATTGTTTCAATGTTTACAGCAATCTTTGTAACAAAGTGGTTAATAAATATTTGTCTAGCATTTAATAGCACAAAGGAAACACACTATAATTTATATAGAGAGGAGGGAGTAAATGAAGTCGCTTAGATTTTTTGACAAAATAGAGCATACAAAATTTGACTTTGTCAAACACGCGTGGAAATTTGCTCTTGTATCTCTAGCTATATTTTTAGCAGGTATTATTGTATGGATAGCTTGTGGATTAAATCTTGGACTTGATTTTACAGGTGGTTCAATAGTAAAAATACAAATTGGTTCACAATTAGATGAGGATGGAGCGTATTCCAGATATTCACAACAAATAGAAGATGTCTTTGCAGATTTTGGCATTTCTTTAGGGCAAATGCAACAAGAAGATAGTGGCGAAAATGCAGCAATATCAGTGCGTTTCCAAGATTTAGATGGTTATAGTGCTGAACAGATGTCTGAACTTGTAACTGGCGATATTACCGCTGCATTGACACAGGCATTGAATCCAGATGGTTCAAACGCAAGTTTCCAAGTGCAAGAAAGTCAAAGAATAGGTGCTACAGCAAGTTCTAATTTGTTGAGTTCGGCAATACTTGCAATATTAATTTCAGCAGTATTAATTCTTATTTATATAGCTATTCGATTTGAGTTATTAAGTGGACTTGCTACACTTGTTACAATAGTACACGATGTATTGATAGTGTTTGCTTTGGTATCAATCTTTAGAATAGAAATCAATAGTACATTTGTGGCTGCGATAATTACAGTTATAGGTTATTCTATTAATAATACTATTATTATCTTTGATAGAGTTCGTGAAAATATGAATAATGAAAAGGTAGCAGCAAATGGAGCAGATTATGTAGTTCAAGTGTCTGTAAAGCAAACATTAGTGCGTTCGTTGTATACGACATTTACTACTTTACTTGCTATTGCTTTACTTGCAATAATAGGGGTACAGAGCATTCAAATATTCTTATTGCCTATTATATTCGGTTTGATTGCAGGAGCGTATTCGTCCATATTCCTAGCACCAGCTTTGTGGGCAATAATGCTTAAAAATTATACACAAAGAATGAAACTCAAAGGAAAACCTGTAAAACTATCGATATTGAATAGAAAGAAAAAAGAAGAGAAAAAGAGCGACGAAGTTGTGGAAACCACAGTGGCTCAATAGATATAAAGGCATACTATTGAGTATGCCTCAGGCTGTAGACAAACTATAAATAGAAAAATCAATAAAATTATGTTTTACTTTTTGCGATAGCAAAAAGCAATATATTTTATATTTTTTGTATAAAAACTTAATTTTATAGTGCTTTTTAACCACAGGTCAAGGACAATTGTCCTTGTACTAGGGTTCTAGGGGATGGAAAATCCCCTAGAAAATTCATTTGTCTATACTCTCAGGCATACTATTGAGTATGCCTTTGTTATTAGAATAAGATTATTAATTTATACATAAAATAACAAAGGAGAAAATGTAATATGATAAAAAAAGAACTTAATACGGTTTTATTTGTGTTTTGCGTTATAGCAATAGTCTTAGGCATATTGTGTGTCGCATTTGCTGAAGAATTTGCAGTAGCAATACCATATGTTGTAGGGGCATTAGTTATAATTGATGGTATCTATACCCTTATAAATTATTTTCTTAGAAAAGATATAGCGTTACCAAATAATTTTGCTTTGGCACAAGGTTTGATTAATATTGTGTTGGGTATTTTAATCTTGTTATCCACAGAATTTTTTGCTAAAGCATTTGGCATTATTTTAGCTATATGTTTATTAGTCTATGGATTATTTCAACTCAATGTTTGCATTAATTTAAGAAAGCTATCTAAATCATTTATGTGGGATTTAGTAGAAGCATTGCTATTAGTTGTGTTTGCCATATTGCTATTGATATTCTCAAATTCAGCAATGGAAATAGTGATAATTGTTTTGGGTTCTGGAATGATTATAGTAGGATTGTATGTCGCTGTAAAAACTATAATATTAAATAAAAGAATTAATTC
>CALWAB010000003.1 GCA_944372745.1 uncultured Clostridia bacterium
TTGTATCTAGGGGGATGTCACATCACTTTTAGTATTGTAGGTGGATGTCATCCCCCTACAACCCCTAGACAAGGACGGGCGTCCTTGACCTATGGTCTTGGGGTGTGGTTCTAGCCTACTTTAGTACTAAGAACAAAAACAAAATTATTTTAGTGCTTTGACAAGCACTAAATATTTTTATTTAGTACTAAGTTTGATGCTAGGTACTCACCCAAAGACCACTGCCGTACGAAAGTTGCCTTTGTGCTTTCGCACAAAGTATATTTATTTATATACTAAGTTGTTTCTAAGTACTAACCAATGTTTATGGCAATATGACACCGCACCCACTGCCGTACGAAAGTCGACTGCACCTGAGTCTTATGATACGACACTAGCCAAGCTTAGTATAAGGCATAAATAGAATACAGACCTACAGTCTTGCACCTACCTTGACCACAGGTCAAGGGTACCAGCGTACGGCAGTGGTCAACACTTGGGAAATTTTAATTAAGCAAGTAATAGTAAAAACCTAAGACCATGTGCCATAGGATGCGCCCCCTTGTCCTTGGCGTAGGGGTCAAGGGGGAGTGGCAACTCCCCCTTGTCTCCCCCCCCCCTTAATGCCGTTGGTCTAGGGCTTGAAATAGTATGATACCGCACGCAACGGACGCATTGAGCGAATTGAGTTTGCCATACATTTGAATGCTTAAAGTGCCGTCACATTTTTGTCTAGTCAATCTATGCACGCCACTGCCTTCATTGCCAATCACAATGCCAATCTTGCCTTTTAGATTTGTTTCCTTGGCTGGCACTCCGTCCATAGCGGTACAAAATACAAAATAGCCTTTGTCTTTCAAATAATCTATAGCGTCATTAAGACTGCCTACTCTAGCAATTTTCATATGGTTGACCGCTCCTGCACTTGTCTTGTAGACGGTTTCATTGATGGAAGCCGAACGGTGCTTTGGTATAACTATACCGTCAACGCCAGCACATTCACAAGTTCTTATGATACTGCCAAGATTATAAGGGTCTTCTATGCTATCAAGCAACACTATAAAACCATCATCTTTTATAATGTCATCAAGCGTAACATATTTATAGTCCTCTACCAATGCAAGTACACCTTGTGGTTTAGGCGTCTTTGCACGCTTATTGAAGTCGGTTTTATTCAAGTATTCAATGCGAATTTTTTTGTTGTTCGCAATCTTTACTATATCGTCAACTTTTGCTCCGCTTTCTATATATATAATGTCGACTTTTTTGTTCGCATACAATGTCTCAAGTATACTATTTCTGCCTTCTATTTGCATTGCTATCTCCTATTTGTTCGTTATATAGGGGATTTCACATCCCTAGGATTTGAAGGAAACTACCCGTTCCCCTTCACCTCTTGGTGTTTGAATCTAGGGGATTTCACATCCCCTAAAACCCTAGTGGCAGGACAGTGTCCTGCACCTGGGGTCTTAGTTGTGGCACTAGCCAACTTTAGCACTAAGAACATAAAATATATTTCTTAGTGCTTTGACAAGCACTAAGTAAATGTACTTATGCTGTGAGTAGGTACCCACACAAAGACCAATGCCGTACGCTAGTACACACCCGTGGAGTGGTCTGTTGAGTATCTAGACACAACTTAAGTGCTAAATAAATTATATTTGTGCTAGTTAAAGCAGAGGTGACCCCCGTGGTATGGTTTTTGGTGAGTATCTAGTCACAATTTAGTTCTAAAAATATACTTAGTGCGTGTTAACGCACTAAGATATATATTTTAAGTTCTTAGTGCTAAAGTTGGCTAGTGTCGCACTCCAAGACCATAGGTCAAGGGCTAGCCCTTGCCTAAGGGGTGAAGGGGAACGGGTAGTTCCCCTTCAAATACTAGATTAAAACGCTAATGATGAAGCATCCCGCCCATTCGTACTCCCTGTCACTCCCAGTTATCCACAATTTCTACAGATTTGTGCATAAGTTCCATAAGTCTATCAATATTGCCCGCTAGGTAATTATAACCAAGCACACTTTCAAAACTCGTGGCTGTCTTATAGTCCTCTAATGTGGCATTTTTTGCCGTATGGTGCAATTTACAATTTCTAGCACGCCGTGCGACATCAAGTTCTGCTTGACTCAACTCATCTTTTATTTGCTCAAACACTTTGGCTTGACTTGGTGCTTTCACATACATATTAGCAAGACTATTCAGTCTACCTGAATTTTGTGCACTATGCACCGCTAAATGCGTCCTAACAAAAGCAGTATATAGGCTATCACCTACAAATGCCAGCACTAATACATTTTTTAACTGACTTTCTCTAACATCGTCAATGTTCTCTAACCTTTCAAAAAATTCTTTCATTGTTAAATTATAGCATATTACAAGCCACTTTATCAAGTGATTATTGGTGAATATACTCACAGATAAAATAATAAAAGATTTATTAGTAAACAAAAAAATTATAATGGTTTTATCTCCTAAGTTTGGCAGGAAACTAGCCGTTCCGAGATGATGCCACCCCGTGGCGTGGGTACTGGCGTACGAAAGTTATCTAGGGGATTTCCCATCCCCTAGAACCCTAGTGGGTGGGATGCCCCACCGTGGCGTGGTCTTAGTTGGTGCTAACACTTACTTTATAGGTTCTCTCAAGGCGGTGACGACTGCCGTACGCTAATACTCCTGCACCTGTGGTCTTGGAGTGTGACACTAGCCTACTTCAGTACTAAGAATAGCAATAAATAACCTTTGTGCTTTCGCACAAAGTATAATTATGTAGTACTAAGTTGTGTTTAAGTACTTACCAATGACCACGGCAGTGCGCCATCGCACCTTTGTACTAACGCACAAAGTATATTGTTTAAGCAACTTAAATCGTGTCTAGGTACTCACAAAAGACTAATGCCGTACGCTAGTACTTTTGTGCTTTAACAAGCACAAAGTATAATTATTGAGTACTTAAGTTGTATCTAGGTATTTCCCAATGACTAACCACGGAGTGGTATCTCACCTGCTTTGACAAACACTAAGTTATTTATTTCGTACTAAAGTAGTGACTTGGTACTCAACCTAGACTATGATGGTGTACCACACAAGCACCCTTAACAATAGCAATGCGTCATTGCACGCAATTTTTTTATCACGCCACAAAATTTGCTTTCATATAATGAAAAAGGAGAATTTAACACAGGAGAAAATACAAATGTACGAAAGTATAGCACCTATTTGGCAGTGCGTAATTGGGGCTATGTTTTGTTTTTTATGCACAAGCATTGGTGCAAGCCTAGTTTTCTTTTTCAAAAAAGGAAATACCAATAAAATGAATGGCGTTTTAGCACTCGCTGGCGGCATAATGATTGCATCGTCATTCTTTTCATTACTTATGCCAGCCATAGAAACTTGCGAAGAAAATAATTTACCTATTTACTTATTTGTCGCCATAGGGTTTTTAATCGGTGGCATTTTTATAGTGTTATCCGACAAAATTTTAGACAAATTTTTTAACCTAGAAAAATTTGCTAAGCACAGAGCATTTAAACGAAGCATAATATTTGCTGGCTCAATCACTTTTCACAACATTCCCGAAGGTATGGCTATAGGCGTGGCATTTGGCTCACTCACCTTAGGTGCAGATTCTGCGACTATCACAAGTGCTTTTATGCTCGCACTTGGCATTGGTCTACAGAATATCCCAGAAGGTGCAGCGGTGGCATTGCCCCTTAAAGCACAAGGTGTCAAAACAAGCAAATCATTTTTTGTAGGTATGCTCTCAGGCATAGTCGAACCAATATTTGCCGTTCTTGCCTTTTTACTATGCTATTATGTCGGCACAATCTTACCATTCTTATTGAGTTTTGCCGCTGGGGCAATGGTGGCGGTAGCGTGTTGCGAACTCATCCCCGAAGCAGTTAAAAATGGCAAAAACAAAGCCACAATCTTCCTAATAATCGGCTTCTTCATTATGGCACTCCTCGACACTTGCTTGTAATCAATACAATATAAAAAGATTTATCTCTTTTGAGTGTGTAAACAAAAGGAATTTCTAGGGGATTTTCCATCCCCTAGAACCCTAGTAGGGGTGATGCCACCCCATGGCGTGGTCTTAAGTTTGTGCTAGTACTTACTTGGTAGGTTCTATTAAAGCAATAACCTATTGCCGTACTATATTCGACTGCACATGTGGTTAAAAAGTACTATAAAATTAAGTTTTTATACAAAAAACAAAAAATATATTGTTTTTTGCTATCGCAAAAAAGAAAAAATTCAATTTTATTGATTTTTCTATTTGGAGTTTGTCCACAGTCTGAAAGGGATTTGTCCCTTTTTATTTAACTTTTTTATCGTTTTTATAATTAGAAATATTCTTTGTTTTATTTTTGCTTTTCAAAGAGTTAGATACTTTATTTGCATCCGTTTCTTTATCATTTTTGCCGAAATCATTCTTAATTGTCTTTAGATTATTACTTAATTCAATCATGTTTCCTACAATCTGAGAATGCATAAAGTCATAATTAATATTATCTTCAGATAAATTGTAAAAATCTCTTAAAATGACAATATAAAATCTTATTTCAATTTTTATAATTTTTTTATAACTATTTTTTAGTTTTTCTTCACTTTCTTGCATGACTCTAACATTATCTTGTATACTATTTAAAATAATTAATAGTTTTGTAGGTATATTAATAAACAAATAGCTTAAATCTTCCTTATAAAATTTAAATTTATAATTATCTCGGTATATTTCAACTAAATACTTAATGATTATAAAAACTGCTTCATCAAATCTATTTTTAATTAAATCTTTTCTGTTCTTTCTCGCAGTATACATACTAGCCCCAAATGCCAATCCCCCAACAAGTACTGTAGCAATTGAAGCCATAATTTGTTCGGTTACTGCTATCATTATTATCACGCCAACAGCAAATAAACTACCCACTCCGATGAAAGCAAGAATAATAAAGAAAAATGTATCTACAAATGCATTCCAATTAGTATACAGCTTAAAATTAATAATTAGATTAAAATCTTTTGTTTTATGATAATTTTTTAATACTTTCACAAATCTATTAATTTTAGTATTCAAAATATTTTCATTAAAGAAGTCTACGAAAAACATCTTATTTTTCCTCGGTATTAATATATAAATTTTTTTATACTATCTATTACAATTTATTTGTATCCTTTTCCTTTTTATACAACAAAAATTATGTAAAAAATTTCGTATACTACTTTACCATTTGCTTGACTAAACAATTTAAATTGTGTATACTTATTTTATTGAATTTTAAGGAGTTATATTATGGAAAATAATGAACACAAATGCACTTGTGCTGAATGCCAAGCAAAAAATAACAAAATT
>CALWAB010000004.1 GCA_944372745.1 uncultured Clostridia bacterium
GTTGGGGGACATTTTTAGCGTGGTATTTAGCGGGACTTCACGATGTGACATTGTGGGGCAGAGAAGATTCCCAGCATTTAAAAACGCTTATGGAAACAGGTAAAAATGAATATTTGACACTAAAGGATAATATTAAATTGACAAGTGACTTAAATGTCGCTTTAGATACTGATACTATAGTCATTTCAATTTTAACGCAAGAATTGACAAATCTTATGAATACTTTACAAAACTATGATTTGAGTGGAAAAAGGTTTGTGCTTTGTATGAAAGGCATTGAATCTGAGACAGGCAAACGCGTCAGCGAGATAATGATAGAACATGGTGTTGATAAAGACAATATAGCACTTTGGGTAGGTCCGGGGCATGTGCAAAATTTTGTACACGGTACACCTAATTGTATGATTATTCACGCGTATAATATAGATTTAGCAAAAGAATTAGTAAGGGATTTTTCATCCCCACTTATAAGATTTTATATAGGTGATGACATAATAGGCGGTGAAATTGGTTCTGCAGGTAAAAATGTGCTTGGCATTGCCGCAGGTATGCTAGACGGCATTGATATGGCGTGTTTGAAAGGGGCTTTGATGTCACGCGGTACTTATGAAATTGCGAAACTCACTCAAGCAATGGGTGGTAAAGTGATGACCGCCTACGGTCTTAGTCATTTAGGCGACTTTGAAGCGACACTCTTTTCGCCATTTTCTCACAACAGAATGTGGGGCGAACAGTATGTAAAAGGGGAAACTTTTGGCAAGTCAGCAGAAGGTGTCGGCAATATTAAAGGCATTATGAAACTTGCGAAAGAGCATAATATCAGTATGCCAATTACAACTGCACTTTACAACATTATATTTGAACATAAAGACTTGAAAGAAGAATTTGGCAACCTCTTTTTACGCAGTACAAAATGCGAATTTGAAGAATTTTAATAGATAGATGCATACGGGGTGGGTGCGATGGCACACTGCCGTAGTCTTTAGTGAGTACCTAGGCACAACTTAAGCACTAAATAATTATACTTTGTGCGAAAGCACAAAGGTGCGATGGCGCACAGCCGTGGTCTTTGAATGAGTACCTAGCCACGGCTTAGTACTTAAATTATATACTTAGTGTGTGTTAACACACTAAGAAATATATTTTAGGTTTTTATGTACTAGACTTGGCTAGTGTTACTCTAAAAGCCCACAGGTGCAGGACAATGTCCTGCCCTAAAGGGTGAAGGGGAACGGGTAGTTCCCTTCAAAAAAACATGTATGTTCCTTATATTATCTTGTTTGATTTATAAAATTAGTATATAATATTTGTATGAGGTATGTATGGAAATAAAAACAATCTGTGGCGAATTTTGCAATGTGTATGTGATTGAATCAAATGTAAATGTAATTATTGACGCAGGAGCAAACACTTCAATGCTACCTAATATCAATGTCGATTATGTGTTCTTGACGCACGCACATTATGACCATTTGGCTTATCTCAATGACTATGCAGAGAAATTTCCTAACGCAACATTTTTAATGGCGGAACAAGCCTATAATAAATTGGATGATTGTCAGCAAAATGTCGCAACTCTTTTCGGCGTCAATAAATTGAAGAAATTGCCAATTAATAGAGTGAAATTTGTCAAGGAAGGCGACCAAATAGAAGCATTGAATGAACAAAATCATTTTGTGGAGTTAAAGGGACATACTAATTGTAGTATGGGGCTTATAGTTATTGACAATATCTTTTGTGGTGATGCAGTGTTTGAAAATGGATATGGCAGTTACGACTTGCCAACAGGTGATTTTGAGCAAACTCAAAAAACTTTAGAAAAAATCAATAAATTAAATAATATAAGACATTTTTATAGTGGACATGGTACACATTTTGATAAAAATTGAAGTTATATAGTGCTAATATAATATAAATGCTAAATAAATATCTTTTGTGTATCATTTTTGCATTTGCTAAAAAAAAATTATATTTAGTTAAATATAATACTTTATAAAATTTTTTTATATTGATATAATATTATTGCACCTGTATGTGACCCTTCGGGGACAAAGTGTCGGGCATGCCGTGACACCGAGCAGGAGTAGGTAGGGTGCTGAAATAACGCTGTGAGGCTCCGCATTAGGTATTGACATTGGTCAATGCCTTTTTTAGTGCTTTTATCTTTAGAGTATACTTAAAGTAAAAGTATAAGAAATGTTAACATACGGTAGTAGTGTTTTTATCGTTTTAATTAAATTTATACTAGCACAAACTTGCAACTATGCAATAAACAGTTATAATGGGATGCCACCATAAATGTTGGAACTTAGCAGATAAAAAAAATATGGAATACAAGATAAACTAAGTGATAGTACTATGATTTATTATTTTATAGTGCTAAAGCCGAGTTCTATCATTAACTCAAGTAACATACTACCAAGTATCTCTATTTGATTGCAATTTAAAATGTTTTGTTTAAATAATGATTAGTGATATAATTTATATAAGGAGATAAGATTATGAAAGTTTTGTTAGTAAATGGAAGTTTCCGTCCTAATGGTTGCACTTATACGGCACTCAACGAAGTGGCGAAAGTGTTAAACGAAGAAGGCATTGAAACCGAAATACTCAATATAGGTGGGCAACCTATCCGTGACTGTATTGCTTGTGGTGGATGTGTCAATACACATAAGTGCGTTTTTGATGACGACATTGCTAATACGCTCATTGAGAAAGCGAAAACTGCTGACGGATTTGTGTTTGGTTCGCCTGTCTATTACGCTCATCCTAGCGGAAGAATACTCTCCATATTGGATAGAGCGTTCTATGCTGGTGGTTGCTATTTTGCACATAAACCCGCTTGTTGTGTGACATCTGCTAGGCGTGCTGGTACAACAGCAAGTGTGGATGTACTTAATAAATATTTAGGAATTTGTCAAATGCCTATAATATCTTCCACTTATTGGAATATGGTGCACGGTAATACGCCTGAACAAGTGTTGCAAGACGAAGAAGGGCTTCAAACAATGCACAATTTAGGTAAAAATATGGCTTGGATACTCAAGTGCATTGAATTGGGCAAAAGTAATGGTGTAGAAGTACCTGCTACTTCCGCACCTATAAGAACAAACTTCATAAGATAATAGTCCTTTGTGTAGTTTCAATTATTTAAATATTTAATATGCACAAGATTGCTATCAAAAAATTTAATTTAAACATTAAAAAAGTTATCCACATAAAAATGATATATGTGGATAACTTTATTTATATATTCGCTATAATATAAAATTTTATAAAAAGTAAAGTAAAAATAGTTATTGATTGAAAAATACCATACAAGTACTAAAATTTATTACACTTGCACACTAAAAATGTAGGGAATAGTGTAGAGAATAAAGCACAAGTTGTTGACTTAATTTTTAGTGTATGGTATTATTAAAAAATGGAGTTTATTATGAATTTATATGTTCCACCTTTTGATACAACTAATGAAATTTTTGAAATTTCAACAGAAATTATGGAAAATATAGGTAAATTATCAAGTGTAAATGAATTAGACCAATTCCCAAGGCTGAGAAAAGTTTCTAGGGTTAAAAGCATACAATCTACACTTGCTATTGAGAATAATACACTATCTTTAGAGCAAGTTACTGCTATTGTAGATGGTAAAAAAGTTTTAGGACCAGCGGACGAAATTTTAGAAGTGCAAAACGCAATAGAAGCATACAAACAATTAGATAATATTAATCCATATAATCTAAATGATTTATTACGAGTGCACGGCATAATGATGAGTGGAATTATAGCAGAGAGTGGCAAATTTAGACAAGGTAATGTAGGAATTTTTAAGGATGATGAAATTATTTATACTGCACCACCTGCTCACATGGTGGGTGATTTGATAAACCAACTTTTTGAATGGATAAATAATTCTAATACACATATATTGATAAAATCTAGTGTATTTCATTATGAATTTGAATTTATACATCCATTTAGAGATGGCAATGGGCGAATGGGAAGACTATGGCAAACTGCTTTACTATCAAACTGGAAATCAATTTTTAAATACATCCCAATAGAAAGCGTCATTAAAGATAATCAAGAAGCCTATTATAATGCTATCATTACTAGTACTAATGAAGGAAAATCTAATAAGTTTATAATATTTATGTTACAAATGATTAATAAGGCAATAAAAGATATATTGCTTGACTCAAAAGAACATTATAATCATATTAATTTACAAATAAATAAGTTAATGCGAGTAATGGATTCGTATCCACAATCGGCACAAATGATAATGGATAGGCTGGGTTTAAAATCAAGAAATGCGTTTAGAAAAAATTATTTAAATCCTGCTTTAGAGATGGGGCTAATAGGTATGACGATACCCAATAAGCCAACAAGCAAAAATCAAATGTATTTTAAAAAATAACACATTTTTTTAAATTAACTTACAAAGTGTTACGCAAATTTCAATTACTTTCTATAAAAAGTCATCCACATAAAAATGTAATATGTGGATAACTTTTTTAAATGTTTAAATTAAATTTTTTGATATCAATCTTGTGCATATTTGATATCAATCTTGTGCATATAAAATATACAAATATTTGCTATAGTATAAAATTTTAAAAAAGTATTTTAAAGAATGGTTAATGGCAATACAAAATACAAATAAAAGCTATAATTTATTACACTTGCACACTAAAAATGTAGGGAATAGTGTAGAGAATAAAGTACAAGATGCAAATATTCTATTCAATTTATGTGATTTAAAAGGTCATCAATATTACAATTAAAATATTTAGATAATTCAATTAAATTATAAATATTTATCATAGTGCCATTTGCCCACCTTGAAAAATTGGTTCTTGATATGTTTAAATCTTTTGCTAATTTGCTTTGTGAAATTTTAGCATTTTTTCTATAAGTTTCTAAATTGTCATAAAAAGCACTTTGGTCGAGTGAATATTTTTGAAAATTGTTTATATCTACTAAATTAAGCATATAGTCAATACTTATATTTAAGTAATTGGCTATTTTTATTATTGTGACTAAGGAAGGTGCAGTTTTAGAAAAAATGTAAAAGGTATTCTTCCCTAAAATATTATCATTTTCTAAATCTTTAATACTTTTCCCTTTTTCATTTAGTGTTTCTAAAATCAATGTATAAAAATTCATATTCGTTCCTTTATTTATTGCTAAAATAATGTAAAAGATTTATATTATTGTAAATTTTTAATATAATAGAATTATATCATAAATTATTGAATTGGGCATATTAAATTTAAAATGTTATTAAACATGGTGAGGACTATTTTTTAAGAAAATCAAAGTAAATATATTGATTTAATTTAGTTAATGTGGTATACTAAAATAAAGGAGATGACATTATGGGGAAAATATTGAGTTTTATCTTTTTTGTAGCAAGTGCGGCATTACTTGTTATTACATTTTTCTTCCCTTTGTTTGTGTATAACATAGGGCCTTACACTGCAACTTTTGATATTCCATTAGTTGGCGAACACGAAGTATCAATGACATTTAATTTTGGAGATGAATGTACATTCAAATTAGATGATGAAGAGATAGGGGATGTTACTTACAAATTCGAAGATGGCAAAGTCGTATTAAATGGACTTGAAGGGACAATAGTTTCATCTTTATTTGATGTACCTTTAAATGTAGACAATGCATTTACAGTTTCCATTGGAGAAGGTGACAGTGCAATTAAATTTACAAGTATTGTAGGTATTATTCTTACAGCAGTGTACGCATTAATTTGCTTGATTTCACTCATTGTATTCATTGTCAAATTATGTCGTTGATACGATAATAAATTCTACCGCGTATAGCGGTAGTTTTTATGTGGTAAGGGGTGATACTTGTACTTAAATAATATACTTAGTGCTTGTCAAAGCACTAAGTACTTGTGTACGGCAGTGATTATTGATGAGTGCTTAGACACGACTTAAGTACTTAAACAATATACTTTGTGCGGAAGCACAAAGGTGCGGTGGCGCACTGCCGTGGTCTCTAGCTTGAGTACCTTGGCATAAGTTTAGTGCTAAATAAATTAATTTGTGCTTGTTAAAGCACAAAATATTATTTTTATGTTCTTAGTACTAAAGTAGGCTAGTGTTTCCACTAAGACCACAGGTCAAGGGTACTGGCGTACGGCATTGGTCTCGCTTTTGAGAGAACCTATAAAGCAAGTGCTAGTACCAACTAAGACCACGCCACGGGGTGGCATCACCCCCACTAGGGTTCTAGGGGATGGGAAATCCCCTAGATACAA
>CALWAB010000005.1 GCA_944372745.1 uncultured Clostridia bacterium
ACATTTGACGGTGGCGGACACGAAATAACTATAACAAATTCAATTACAATAACTTCTAAATATGCAGGACTATTTGGTTATGTAGGCACGAATTCAACAATACAAAATTTAGGTGTTAACTGGCAGGGTGGTCTAACTGCAGTGAATGCTGCCCCTTATATCGGTGGTATAGCTGGGTGGACTAATGGAACTATAACAAACTGTTATAATAGTGGCTTTATAAGCGGCACAACAGATTCTCATGGTATATTTCATATCGGTGGTATAGCTGGGTGGACTAAGGGAACCATAACCAACTGTTACAACACAAGTTCTATAAGCCATTATAACACTGATTCTGTAAGTACCAGAGCAGTAGTCCCTGAACCCAACTCAAGTTTTATCGGTGGCATAGCGGGGTGGACTGATGGAACCGTAACCAACTGTTACAATATCGGCTCTATAACAGAATTAACTGGAGTAACGTATAATTATGGCGGCATAGTTGGGGGAAAGATTTATGGAACCATAACAAACTGCTATTATTTGGATAGTTGTGTAGAAAATGACAGCGGTGCAGGTGGAACAGCCGTCAGCAGTACAGCATTACAAACGAAAAACACATTTATAGATTGGGACTTTTATGACGCAAGCACAAATAGTGTCGGAGTGTGGGATATAAATGCTAATTACAATGACAGCTATCCAGTACTTAGAACATTTTATAATGTAAATATAACATACCAATATGACCAGAATGATAATTCTCAAAATCAAGTATTTACTGCTAACTTATTAGATACTACAACTCAATTACAAAATAATGCCTTATTTGTTCGACCTAATTATACATACACACAATGGACGGACGGAGTAAATGTATACGCTTGTGGTAGTACAATAACTGTAACAGATGATATTACTTTGTATCCAGTATGGGTATTATCTGCATTTACCGTCACTTATGATGCAGGCACAAATGGTGGAAGTTTCGCAAGTGCAAGCGGTTATAATTCTACTATAGATGTAGTGGTAGGAGATGCGGTAGATTTAAGTACAACAAATAGATATGGTGTTAAATCTGGTTGGACATTTGTCGGTTGGAATACTGACGCCAATGCAACAAGTGGTTTAAGTTCATTATTAATGCCAAGCAATGAAGTAACTTTGTATGCTATATTTTCTAAGACTATAACAGCAAATTTCTATCAAATTAATGGGGCAAATAGTGTACAAACTGTGACAATCTACAACAACGCTACACAAGGCACTATTAATATCCCTAGCGTAACAGCAAATACAGGGCAGACGGCGGTAGGTTGGACTTCAGCAACGACAAGCACAACGCCTACAATTTCAGGCACAACAATTAATTTGAGTGATAATGCTAATTACTATGCCATAGTGAGTTACACAGTCACAATCTCATACAATGGGAATGGGGGAAGTGGCAGTACAGCAAGTTCTACAGACACAGCGTATTTGACCGCAAGCGGTACAGCGAGTGCAAATACAACAAACGCACAAATTCCGCTTGCCAATAATGCATTTAGTCGACCTAATTACACATTTAGGGGTTGGAGTACAAATAGTGGAGCAACAAGTGCAGAGTACACAGCAGGGCAAACATATCAATTTAGTAGTAATACTACTCTATATGCAATATGGACAAAAAATACAAGCACAGTTGACATAAATATTACAATGAACATACCAAATGCTAATGGTATAGTTATTTACATAATGAACGGCACAAAAGACAATTATACAAGTATGACACAAATAGTAGTTAATAGTTCACAAACTGTGACACTAGAACTAATGAAAGACACAGCGTACACAATCATAGTATCAAAGCCATACACATATACATTGTCATTTAGCGGTGGTGGAGCAATCAACAATAATTCATACACATTTATGACCGCAAACGCAGACACGACGACTACTCAATCAGTTACCATTTCAGGCGTTACAAGTGGCAGTGGTTTCAATAATTCAATAATTATTTAATCGTGAAAACTTATTAAAAATATTCAAAATATAAATTAATAATTTATTATTAAATGTAAAAATTTCTTCATTAAATTAAAATAATGTAGAAAATTTTATAAAATTTTAAAATTTCAACTATTTATGCCAATAAAAAAATAATATATAAATTTCAATAGATAATTAATTACAAGTGCTTGAAGGGGTTACAAGTGAGTAATTGATTATATAAAATGCAAACTATAGTGCAGGGGTTAGCGCGTTAGTTTGCATTTTTTGTATATATAGTTATAATATTTAAATCTATAATATTATAATTTAATTAATAATGATATATTAATTAATTTTTATTTTCAATTTAAAAATAGTCTTATAAATAGCAATAAATATATAAAAAATATTAATTTTTTAGCAAGAAAAATTAAATTTAATACTAAATCAATAAAAAATTAATTTAAATCAACCATATATTTTTCGCTTGCAAAAAAAAGATAATTAATATATAATAATAAAATGCGTGTTACACACAAAGGGTGAAATTATGCTTGCGAAGGTAAAAAGTTTTGGGTTAAATGGCATTGATGGTTATTTAGTAGACATAGAAATTGATTTAAATAGCGGTATGCCGTCTTATGAAACAGTTGGGCTACCAGACACTGCAGTCAAAGAAGGTAAGGAGCGTATTCGTTCCGCTATTAAAAATTCTGGTTACAAGTATCCAATCATTAAAATAACAGTCAATTTAGCCCCAGCAGATACAAAGAAAGAAGGCTCAATATACGACTTAGCCACAGCTATAGGTCTACTTATGGCTAGCGACCAAGTGAATATAGATAAAGCCCAAGAATTTGCTTATATAGGTGAATTGTCACTTGATGGCTCAGTGCGTCATGTCAATGGTGTACTACCTATATTAATATCGGCGCACGAATTGGGAATCAAAAAAGTCATAGTACCTAAAAGCAATGCAATGGAAGCAAGTTTCATAGAAGGCACAGAGATATACGCAGTTTCCAATCTCAAAGAAGTAGTTGATTTTATAAATGGTGAGATAGAACTCAGTCCACTTGAAGCACAAAGTTATGAAAGCGTTCTTAAAGAACAAACATATACCAATGATTTTAAATATGTAAAAGGTCAATCACAAGCCAAGCGTGCCTTAGAAATAGCCGCAGCAGGCGGACATAATGTCCTAATGATAGGGCCACCGGGAGCAGGTAAGACAATGCTTGCCAAATGCTTTGCAAGTATTCTACCAGATATGACATTTAGCGAAGCCCTTGAAAGCACGAAGATACACAGCATAGCAGGCATACTTGATAATAAAGAAGGCATAGTGACCACGCGTCCATTCCGTTCTCCGCACCACACCGCGACATTAATAGCACTCACAGGTGGCGGTTCGAATGCAAAACCGGGCGAAATAAGCCTAGCACATAATGGCGTATTATTTTTAGACGAATTGCCAGAATACAATAGAAGAACAGTCGAAACCTTGCGACAACCACTTGAAGACGGCAAAATCACAATAGCAAGGAATAAAATGACTGTAGAATATCCCGCAAACTTTACCTTGATAGCGTCAATGAACCCTTGTCCGTGTGGTTATTATGGTTCACAAACGACTCCGTGTCGTTGCACTCCATCACAAATTTACAATTATTTAAATAAATTGTCTGGTCCACTTATGGATAGAATTGATATACATATGGAAGTT
>CALWAB010000006.1 GCA_944372745.1 uncultured Clostridia bacterium
TTGTAAATGACACTATTCAAAAAACTGGAAAAGATAAACCAGAATATGACGAATATATTTACAATATGATTGACAAACTAAAAAATGAAATAGGATTTAGTAACAAATGCACATTCAACGAATACAATAATAATTTTGAACAACTCTCATTCTTTTAAAGTCACTCCGCTTTTTCTAAGGATTTCATCCCCTAAGATTTGAAAGGAAACTACCCATTCCCTTTCATCGCTTGATGTTTGATTATAGGGGGATTTCCCATCCCCTAGAATCCTAGTGGGGGTGATGCCACCCTAGAATGACATTTACCAAAGAGCGTCGTTTTATATACTTAATATAAGGAGAGAGAAATTATGAATAGATTGACAGTATGGTTAACAAGTATTTTATCAGTTGTTGTCGTCCTTGTAGTAGGCATATTATTATATGCCTTCCCGCCAGCAGATAAAAACTATTTAGACAAAGTAAATGCCTACTCGTTTTGGCAAAACGACAAAGACTCTATGATTTCACAGCCAGAGATTGGCAAATTTGTAGCAAATTTCTTAGCCACTCCATCAAACAAAACTAAAAAAGTGGCATTCCTTGGTTTTGATGCCTTTCGTGTAGATGCCTTACTAAATGTTATTGATGACGAAAACAGCACAAAAGGTCTTAACGCTGATGCCAACAATAGTGCTTTTGCCTTAATGAAAAACAATGGCTATATGTATTTAGCATACGCTGGCGGAGAAAAAGGCACAGACACGCAACAAAACACTCAAACTGCACCGGGTTGGACTGCACTTGCCACTGGCGTGTGGGGCAATGTTAATGGAGTGCAAACCAATGGAGACTATCGCAAAGGCGACACAAAAACGGTGATTTTGAATGCCGCCAAAGACTATGGTATGCGTTCCCTATTTACCGTGTCATATCGTTCATATTTAGCAAGAGCATTTGATTGCGATTATGAATATGCAAAATCCAACAATATTGATATGATAACGCATTATGTAGACAATGACACACAAATGCAAGAATATTTATTGAATTGTGTAGAAGTTGGGAATCCACTAGAGCGTGACTTTATATTTGCAATTTACAAAGATGGTGATGCCTGTGGACATATGCACGGATTCTCAAATAGTTCCCATGAATATGTTGACACTGTCATTCAAGCCGACCAAATGGCTTACGAACTCATTCAAGCTATTTATAACCGACCAACATTTGAACAGGAAGACTGGCTCATTGTCTTGACAGCAGACCACGGGGGCAAAGGCATAGCACATGGTGGACAGTCAGACGAAGAACGCACTATTTTCTTTATGTCTAATAAAGAGTACCCTTTAAATTAGTTTCAAATCAATAGTCTTATGTGATTTCATCCCCTTGCGATATTAACTCGTTCAAGGGGATTTTGCATTTTCTGAGTTTTTAAAGGGAACTGCCCGTTTCACCCTTTTGTATCTAGGGGATTTCACATCCCCTAGTACCCTAGTGGCAGGACGGCGTCCTGCACCTATGGTCTTAAAGAGTGACGCTAGCCGACTTTAGTACTTAAAACTTAAAAATATAAATCTTAGTGCGTTAACACGCACTAAGTATATTTAAGTTCTAAGTTGTATTTAGATACCAACCACAGACAAGGCAATGCGACATCACACCTACCATACTGCGTGGGTACTGGCGCAACACTAGTGGTCTTGTTTGTACGCATCTATCCGCTATTGTTTAATCAAAAGGAGGCCAAATGTCGTACGCAAGTACTCCTTGACCTGTGGTCTTGGAAGGTGTCACTAGCCATCTTTAGTACTAATAACTTAAAATTATATATCTTAGTGTGTTTATACGCACTAAGTATATTTTTAGCACTAAGTGGTAGCTAGATACTCAACCTAGACCACGCCACGGGGTGGCATCACCCCTGCTTTAACAAGCACTAAGTATATAAGCCTAGCACTAAAAACATTAATGTAAATATATAATATTAAAAACTCCTTAAAAATATTTGTTATTTTTTGTCAATTTAGGTATAATAAAAATATTATGAAAAGAATAACGAAAATTATATGCACGCTTGGGCCAGCGTGCGACAATGTAGACACATTAAATGCAATGTTTGATGCTGGGATGAATATTGCTAGGCTTAATATGAGTCACGGCACTCACGATTCACATCAGCAAATTATAGACAAATTGGGCAACTTGCGTAAAAACGGACTTAAGTTGCTTGTGGACACAAAAGGTCCAGAGATGCGTATTTCAAAATTTGAAAATGGCTATATAAATCTTATAGAAGGTGAAATTTTCACTTTAACAACTGATGACATAATGGGCAACGACAAAAAAGTCCGTCTTAAATATAAGCCACTCATCAATGAAGTGAAAGTCGGCGATAAAATTTATGCCAACAATGGACTTATAGTGCTTGAGGTATTGGAGATTACGAAAACAGACATTAATTGTCGCGTACTATTCGGTGGCAAACTCTCAGACAATAAGAGCATCAATGTGCCTAATGTCATACCAAGCACCCCATATCTATCGGAAGCAGACAAAGAAGATTTGCTTTTTGCAATCAAAAACGACGCTGATTTTCTCGCCCTTTCATTTGTCAGCAATCGCCAAAACATCCTTGATGTCAAAGAATTTTTATCTCAAAATGGTGGCAATGATATAAAATTAATTGCTAAGATTGAAAACGCTTCAGGAGTCAAAAATGCTGAAGAGATTCTTGACGAATGTGACGGACTTATGGTAGCAAGAGGTGATTTAGGCGTAGAGATACCACTTGAAAAAATACCGCCTATTCAAAAACAGCTCATTTCTCTATCAAATGTAAAACGCAAATTCTGTATTGTTGCCACAGAGATGCTAGAGAGTATGACAAATTCCACCCGTCCAACGCGTGCGGAAGTCAGCGATGTAGCGACAGCAATATATGAAGAAGCCAATGCAACTATGCTATCAGGCGAAACTGCGTCAGGTATTGACCCAGTCAATGTAGTTAAAACAATGGCTAAAATCATTGATGAAATTGAAAAGCAAATGTACGGCAATAAATTGAATAATTAACAGAATACACTAATATTTAGGGGACTTCATCTTTTAGTACTAAGTAATGTCTAGGGGTTCAACCAAGAACCATGACAGTGTGCCGTCACTTTGGCACGCTAATACGAATGGGAACTACCCATTCCCCTTCACTTTGAGCTAAATCTAGGGGATTTCCCATCCCCTGTAACCCTAGTGGCAGGACAGCGTCCTGCACCTGTGGTCTTGGTATGCGCCTCTAGCCGACTTTAGTACTTAAAACTTAAAAATATAAATCTTAGTGCGTTAGTACGCACTAAGTATATTTTTTAGTACTAAATTTTGACTAAGTACTCATCAAGGACCACGGCGGTGTGCCATCACACCCAATGCCGTACGCCAGTACTTAAATTATATCTAAGTACTAACCAGAGACCACGCCTCGGGGTGGCATCACCCCTACTGGAGTTTTAGGGGATGGAAAATCCGCTAGGAATTCCTTTTGACTACACTCTCAACACCTTAGCATTAATTAAAATGCTAAGGTGTTTTTTAATTGCCTTTACTATGTATGAGTTCTTTTATAAAAGCAAGCATTTGTTCTTCAGTGTATTTGTCCATATTGTCCACCCACCATATCCCCAATGACACAAATCCGCCTGTGTAAAAGTGTGACACTATTTTAATAGGCACTTCCATATTATTTGTAGTCTTTTCTAACAAATATTTAATTGAGCGTTCTATACTTTCATAAAAGATGCCTCTCAAAAACTCATTGTCGTTGTGTTTTATTAAATTTTTTAACATTTTGGCGTTTTCTTTAATATAATCAAAAGCAATATGTGCAATATTGAAATAAAGTTCTTCCACACTACTATAGTTGTAGTTAGCAGTCGAACGCTGATATATTTCATCCCGCACTTCTTCAAATACATAAGTAAATAAATCGTACTTATCGCTAAAATGCTTGTAAAATGTTGTCCTATGTACCATTGCTTTGTCGCATATATCCATTATGCTAATTTTATCGAAGTTTTTTTCTTCAAGCAATTCTAACATTGCTTGAGATAATAACTTCCTTGTTCGCTTTACTCGCAAATCTTCTTTATTGTCCATTTTATTCTCCTATTCTACATTTTTTAAAATTTGTCGCTTATCTTACACATAAAAAAAAGTGTACTTTAAAATGTATTGCAATTCCTTTAATAATATCATAAAATATCTACACAAAGCAAGTTTTTATACAACTGTAGAAAAAATAAGGAGATAATATGAAATTTCTTGACAAATTAGCAGACATAATTGTCAAAGGGCGTTGGTATTTCTTTGGCATTTTTATAGCACTCACTGTAGGATGTGCGTGCATAACACATTTAGTCAATGTCAACTATGATTTAACAAAATACCTACCTAGTGACAGCCCTACAAAAATTGCACTTGACATAATGGAAGATGAATTTGGTGCAAGTGGTAGTGCTAGTGTAATGATAGAAAATTGTACTATTCAGCAAGCAAACACGGTAATGCAGGCAATAGCCAATATAGAAGGCGTAGCGTCCGTCATATTTGATAGTTCAAGTACAAGTTATTATGACGGCAATAATGCCCTACTAAAAATCTTCTTTGATACAGGCGACTATACCATTGAAACAGCAGACGCAATTACCGAAATACGAAATGTGTGCAATGAATACGAAATCGCTATGTCAGGCTCGGCAGTCGATGCTATGACAAGTAGAAACGCCATAGGCAGTGAAATGGTCATAATCTTATTGATTGCCATAGCCATTGTTTTGATTATTCTCACGCTGACATCTAAAAGTTGGCTAGAGCCTATAGTTTATCTCATAGTCATTGGTTGTGCTATTGTTATGAATATGGGGACGAATCTTCTTTTAGGTGAAATATCTTTTATCACGGAATCTATTAGTGCAATAATGCTCATAGCACTTGAAATGGATTATTGTATTGTGTTGTGTAGTCGCTTTAGAGAAGAACAGAAAAAGGGACTTGCTCCACTTGATGCTATGCGTTCGGCTATCTCTGGTTCGTTTATGGCTATTCTTGCCAGCAGTTGCACGGTAATGGCTGGACTTATTGCCCTTATGTTTATGGATTTCACTATTGGCTTTGACATAGGAGCAGTACTTGCAAAAGGTGTATTTATATCTATTCTTGCAGTCATATTCTTTATGCCATCCGTAATTTTGATGTTTTCTAAACCTTTACAAGCCACAGCGCACCGTAGTTTCTTGCCAAAAATGGATAAAATCGGCACATTCGCAAATAAAACAAAAATTGTTATGCCTATAATATTTTTGTGTATAATTGTAGCAGGGGCAGTCCTACAATCTAGCGTTCAATTTAGTTATGTAGCAGATTCAGGGCAACAAGGCAGTCAAGTGCAGATTGAAAGTGCAAAAATAGAAGAAAAATTTGGCATACAAAATTCACTCGTTGTCATCGTTCCTAATAATGATATTGAAAAAGAAATCGCACTCTATAACGCCATTGCTGATATTGAAATTGATGGTGTCAAATATATCAATTCTAAAAGTGCAATCATAGACACAGATTTATATAATAGATTGTATAGAGAAGATTTGACTACACAATTTGGGCTTGATACAGGCACTGTGAATTTGTTATTTTTCTTAATGCAAGCACAAAATAGTGACTACATTTATACTATAGATTTACTTAATTTCCTTCACGAAAATAATGAATTGATTGATTCGGTCTTTGCAGACAAACAAGAAGACATAAACGCACTTAAAACATCTTTTGATACCCTATCATATAATGACACAAGTATTTTTGAAATATTAACTTTGAGTCAAGCAAAAGGCATATACACTTTAAATGACGAAAGTATTATGGACAATATATTTGCATCCATATTACAAACAACCGACAATTTAGAAACCGCTACAATACCTAATTATGCCATAATGTACGCCTTATATAGTCAAAATGTGAACAATTACGCACAAGAATTATCTTATATATTTGAAAGCCCACTACAACCATTTAATGCACTCACTATGAATGACATTGTGAACAATTATTCATTGCCTTTGAGTGCTGTGCAAAGCATTTATGATATGCTAAATTTAGAAGACACTGACACAATATTTACTGTTCAACTCATTGACATATTGACACAAAATATCAATGGGCAAACGCTTTTAGATAGCATCAAAAATTCACTCAGTGCAACTATAGAAAATGGTTATCAACAAGCTCAAACCGCTAGTGCTATGTTTTGCAGTACTCACTATGATAGATTAATATACAACTTAAATCTTAGCGTAGATGACGACAAAGCAATCGCATTTATTGAAGAATTAAATACCGTACTTTCACAATCTGGGTTCACTGAATACTATGTGGCCAACAACACAAGTAACTTGATTGATACGCAAAATACATTTAGTAGCGACAGACTAAGGACTGATTTAATCACAATTTTTGCAATACTTATCATAATATTGCTCGCGTTCCGTTCAATTAGTGTCCCTATTATACTAGTACTCACTATACAGGGGGCTATTTGGTGCAATTTTGCAATTTCAAGTCTTGCGAATGAGAGTGTGTACTTTGTATGTTACCTTCTTGCAATGGCAATACAAATGGGTGCGACCATTGACTATGGCATACTTTTGACAGATAGGTATATAATCTTTAGAAAAAAACACGATAAGGTTGAAGCACTCAAAAAGGCACTCAATTCATCAATTACTACAATATTGACTTCAGGGCTCATACTTATATTCGCTGCGTTTACAATACATTTTGTATCAAGTACGCCACTTATAAGCGAAATAGGTCTATTGATTGGTCGCGGAGCATTGATAAGCGTACTTGCAATACTTTTCGTATTGCCACAACTATTGCTCCTATTTGACAAGGTCATTGAAAAGACAACTTGGCACAAAAAATTTTATACGACTATCAACAATTCCACAGAAAATGTCAACACAAACGCAACAGAAACTCAACAAGACAAATAGTTTAGGGGATTTCATCCCCTAGGTGGGATGCCCCACCGTGGCGTGGTCTTAGTTGGTACTAGCACTTGCTTTGTAGGTTCTCTCAAAGTGATAACTACTGCCATACGCTTATTTCATAGGGGATTTCATCCCCAATGATTTGAAAGGGAACTACCCGTTCCCCTTCACCCTTTAGGGCAGGACAATGTCCTGCACCTATGGTCTTGGGGAGTGTCACTAGCCGACTTTAGTACTTAAAACTTAAAAATATAAATCTTAGTGCGTTAGCACGCACTAAGTATATTTTTTAATACTAAATTTTGACTAAGTACTCACTAATGACCACGGCAGTGTGCCAGCACACCCATTGTAGTACGCCAGCACCTTAAAAAGCAGTACAATATAGTACTGCTTTTTAAATATCTTCTAATAGTTTATTTTTTACTTTATTATACTCGTCTTCAGTGATTAAATTATTCTTTTTTAATTCATTAAGTTTATTTAATTTATTTACAAAATTGTCAAATGCTTCATCTGTTTCTGGTTCTTCATAATCTTCGTCATACTCCTCATCTGTGTATTCTTCGTCATAATTTTCATTTACTGCCTGCGGGTTCATTGTTTTTTCATAATCATTCAAAGAACCAATGATATAACATACCGACATAATCAAAAAGAAAGCAACTAGTACATTTGTAACGATTGATGACACACTTGGATTTATTATACAAGTTAGAATGTTGCAAATAACTAATATAAAATTTAAAATTAAAGGTGCTACTGCAAATTTATATAAATTAGATGCTTTTTTAAATGCCTTAATAGCAAGCACAATATTAAGTGCAAAAGTCACACATACTAAAATTAAAAGCAATAACCCCAATACTAAAGCACCCGCTACACCACTTTCTTCTCCTAGAATACTAACTATCATAATAAATTCAACTAAAGATATAATTGAATACACACCCGACGCTATAGACGCAACTACTGCACCAGTTGACATTTTATCATCTCTCATAATTAACCCTCCGCTTTAATATTACCAAATACCCCCCCCCCCCCTGTCAAGTAATATGAGTTATAATATGAAAAATTTTATTAATAAAAGGCATTTGAATATGCCTTACTTATTAATTTCTTCTAATAATAATTGTTTTTTAGTTCATTATAGTCATTTCCCATAAGCACATACATTCACACACTTATAAAATTTAATATGAACCATACATACCGCCATCTATTCTAATGACTGCATTATTGATAAAGTTCGCTTTATCGCTCGCTAAGAATGTAATTAAATCAGCGACTTCTTGTTCTGTACCTGCACGCTTGAGGAAAATTTTCTCTTCTTCTGCTTTTATAAAATCTTCATTCATTTCACCTATTTCACTTTGTGTAGCTATAAAACCTGGGGCGACTGCATTGACATTTATATAAGGGGCAAACTGCATTGCTAAGTTATGGGTGAGTGAGATTATACCTGCTTTTGACGCGTCATAGTCAAAGCACATTGGGTAATATGTATTGATACCATTTGTGCTAGCAATATTGATAATTTTGCCCTTTTTATTCTCTAACATATATTCGCCGACATATTTGCTCACCATAAATGTCCCTACAAGATTCACATCTAGCACACGCTTAATATCTTCACAACTTTTGTCATTAAACAATGTATCTATAGATATGCTAGCATTATTGACAAGAACATCAATATGCCCATACTCCTTAAATGTCTTATAGGTCATATATTTGACTTGTTCTTCATCCGCAATATCACATTGGAATACCAAGCATTTACACCCTATTTTCTCAATCTCAGCCTTGACATTATCTGCAAGGTCTTTATTGATAAAATATGTGATAGCAATGTCGTAACCCAATTTTGCAAATTCTATAGCAGTTTGTCTGCCTATACCACGACTGCCACCTGTTATCAATGCTACTTTTTTCATTTTTACTCCTTTTATTTGCCGTACGCAGGCATCTAAGGGATTTCCCATTCCTCTTCGCCCCTTGATTTGTGTTTAGGGGATTTCATCCCCTATAACCCTAGACAAGGACGGATGTCCTTGACCTGTGGTCTTGGCATAAGACACTAGCCAAGCCTAGAACTAAAAACTTAAAATATGTTTCTTAGTGCGTTATTACGCACTAAGTATATTATTTAAGTACTTAAGTTGTATCTAAGTCCCAACTAAAAACCAATGCCGTAGTTTCTAGGGGATTTCATCCCCTATGACCCTAGAGCAGGACAGTGTCCTGCACCTATGGTCTTGGTAATGGGTACTAGCCAGCATTAGTACTAAAAAATTAAAACAATATTTTGTGCTTTGACAAGCACAAATATAATTTATTAGGCACTATATTGTGGCTAAACACTCACCAAAAACAATGGCAGTGTGCTTTCGTGCCTTTACAAAAGTCCCTTTATGTTATATACATACAAACATATTTATACGCAAATAAATCGCACGCCTATAATAAAACCTATGACCCCAAAGCCATAGGTTACAAAATTATGCACGAGAATAATATTTTCCGTCTACTGTTGTCACAATTATCTTTTCGCCTTCATTTATGAATGCTGGCACTCTTAGTTTGAGTCCTGTTTCCAAAATTGCTTCCTTTGTTGGCTTTGTAGCAGTAGATGAAAGTGTCGATGGGTCAATGCTGACCACAGTCATTTCAATCTTATCTGGAAGTGAGATACCTAACAATTCCCCATTGAATGTGGCAATATCCACACTGTTATTTTCAATCAAAAAGTCTTTATTATCACCTATTTTTTCTTTTGGCAATTCTAATTGTTCATAAGTTTGATTGTCCATAAAGTAATAAGTATCGCCATCATTATATAGATATTGCATATTGCGTCTAGTGATGTGCGCTTCGTCCACTTTATAGTTTGTATTGAAATTCTTTTCAATAGTTGAACCCGTACGCACATTCTTAATCTTTGTGCTCATAAATGCCGCACCTTTACCTGGCTTAACATGCAAAAAGTCTATAACTTGATACAATTCTCCGTCAATAAGCACATGCATACCCTTTTTAACTTCTGATATTTCCATTCTATCAATCTCCTCAAAATTTATATTTTATTTTAACCGATT
>CALWAB010000007.1 GCA_944372745.1 uncultured Clostridia bacterium
TAAAGGAAGAAAACAATATAAATGCAAAAAACTTAGCAATCATAGATAATACGCATACAAGATACCTAAATACAAGAGAAACGCGTAGAAGTTGTATAAAGGGGAGCGTGCGTATGCAATACGATACAAAAAATCAAAGTACAGAACAAATAAGTGTAAAAGCACAAAAAGTACATACAATGAGAAACGCTACATTAAATATAATAATGTGGCTTTTGGCATTTGTATTAGTCTTAACAATAATGGCAGTACTGCCAATGCCTAATGACAATAGAATAAATGTAAACACTGCAGTGGCACAAGGCGTATCCGATGATGGTACAACTGCCACAGCCTTTGCAGGAGGTACAGGTACAGAAGAAGACCCATACCAAATAGCAACGCCAATGCAATTGCGTCTACTCAGCGAAACAACCGACTATAATACATATTGGGGCAGTGGCACAGTTGATGGTAGTAGTATGATTGCAACTATTGAAAAAGCAGTCTACTACGAATTGACAGCCGACCTAGAGATGACCTCTACCGACTGGACGCCAATAGGCAGTGGAGGGACAAACTATTTTTATGGCTATTTTGACGGACAAGGGCATACAATTACTTTTGCAAATGAAGTGACCACTGAAGGGGTGTTGACAGAGATAGGTAGAGATGATGCCTATTTAGCAGGTGTATTTGGCTTTATAGCAGGCAGTAATGTAAGTAATCTAGGAGTAAACTGGCAAGGAGACTTAACAATAGAGAATAATGTAGCGGACGCCTATGTGTTTGTAGGAGGCATAGCGGGGGCTGTTGCAGGAGGAACCATAACTAACTGTTACAACTCAGGCTCAATAAGTGCTACAGCAAGCGGTGAAAATGTTTACATTTATGTAGGAGGCATAGCGGGGCAGACTGTTCAAGGAACCATAACAAACTGCTACAACACTGGAACAATAACAGCAAGCGGTGAGAATGTGCAAATACTTGTTGTAGTAGGCATAGTGGGGCAGGTTGAGTATGGAACCATAACAAACTGCTACAACACAGGCTCAATAACAGCCAGCGGTGATAATGCACAAGCGCTTGTCGTAGGAGGCATAGCGGGGCTGATTAGAGGAACCATAACAAACTGCTACAATATAGGCTCAATAAGTGGTACAGGTGATAATGCTCGAATGGCTATGGTAGGAGGCATAGCGGCAGCGGGTATGGGAACCATAGTAAATTGTTTTAGTATAGAAGGACAAATAGAAGCAATAGGTACAGCCCAACAAATGGGGGTAGGTGGTATTTTAGGTATAGATATGGGCGACTCTATCACCAACTGCTACTATGATAATGAACTTATAGGGACAGCAAGCACAGTAGACGGCACACGCGTGACTGGACTTGCAGACTTAATGAAAGTAGAAAGCAATTTCACAAATGGTAGTTTTATAGATAGTGCAAGCACATCGCATCCCTGGTCAACAGAACCAATTCAAGCAAATAACCCTATCACAGAAGAAGTTATTACAATACAAACAATATGGGACTTTGAGAATGTATGGGGAATGTCACCGACACTTAATTATGGCTATCCACATTTATTAAATATGCCAAATATAAAAACTCCGCAGAGTGGAAGCACAAATCAATTAACCATAACAAATGACACTGATAAAGCAGTATTAGTAGTAATAAGCAGTGACGCAAGCACTGCAATGTTCAAAGTGCAAGGTGGCACAAGCAAAACTTACACAATGCCAATAGCATTGGATGTATCATATAAAGTGTCAATAATTGGTGGAGCAATCTCTGGTACGCCTACTATAAGCGGGGGCGATATCACCGACCAACAAGGCAATACCTTTAATGTGACATTTACAGAAAATGGCAGTCTATCAATCGCAATATAGATTTATCAAAGAATAAATAAAAACGGTGTTGTTTGATAAAAATGTACAGCGAATTCAAAAGGGACATATTGAAAATTGTAGTCAATATGTCCTTTTTGTATTATATTTATAAGTTATTTGTCAATAATGGTGGCGGCAAAGATGGGAAGGCATTGCTAAAAGAGAATAAATTTGTATTGACTACCACAAATATATAGAACCCATTTTAAGTCATATTATTAGGAAATTCTTTATTTGATTAGTATTTAGTAGTTTTTACTTTTTGCCATTTATTTTGTTATTATTTTCATTGTCAATGCAAAAGGCGTCATTGGTTTTTACGCTTTGCGCTTTATTAGTCAAAGATATTTGTGTAGCGATGTCATTGGTGTTGGTTGAGGTAGAATTAGAATTAGAATTATTTTCTTGTGCTTCTAATTTTGCAAATTTACGCCATTCAAATAATCCAATAACAGAATATAATGTGTAGGTGATATAAAGTATAAACATAAATGGAGCAGATACATCATCTTGGAACATTGAGATGCCCCAAAGCACAGATGATGATAGGTTGACAATCAAATATACATACCAATTTTCTACATAGCGTAAAGTCAATAATAATGTTCCTAAAATACATAGCACCGAAATAAAAGCGTCTAAGTATGGCAATCTTTGACCATTTAAAAGTGTAAGAATGAAGTATACTGCGACATAACATACAGCTACAATAGGTAATATTATTAAATAATCTTTAGGTCTTAAGCGTTTGACATTGACAAGCGTGTTGTCTACATTAGGTTGATTTTTCTTTATTAAATAGTTTTTTATCCATAATGACATACCTACAACTTGCATAGGGGCAAAGTAAGCAAAGTTAACTAACATTTCGCCGTAAACTCCAGAAGTCAAACATACTATTCCATAACCTATAGGTTGATAAAGCCCAAAGATGAATATCCAAAAACTGCAACGAGAAGCACAAACAACATACAAAAATCCAGCAAGTGAAATTGTATAATTAAATATAGCAATGCCTACATTGGTTTCAGTTAGTATAGACACAATTATTTGTGCTATAGTCATACATGCAATTAAAGCCCATTCATACCACTTAAAATCTTTAAGGAAAGACAATGAAAATAATTCTTTTATAGATACTTTTGATGTGTTGTTATTATTCTCGTACAATTTTGCTTTAGTTAATTTTTCATTAGTTTTTTCTTTTTGTGTTTTCATAAATAAAATATACAAAATTATGTGAGTTCTGTCAAGCCTTTTGCTATTTTATTCAATAAAATATTATCATACATTCGCTTGATTTTTGCATAAAATATATGTATAATTAATTATACTAAATATAAGGAGTGAAGGATTATGAGTTTAGGAGCAATTATTGCAATCGCAGTTATTGCATTAGTCATAGTTATACTTGTAGTGTGGGTTATTTCCACATATAATAAGTTTGTTACTATGAGAAATAATGTAGATGAAGGTTTCTCTACAATGGATGTTTATCTAAAAAAGCGTTTTGATTTAATACCAAATTTGGTCGCTACAGTCAAAGGTTATGCTAAGCATGAAGCAGAAGCCCTTGAGAAAACAATTGCGGCTAGAAATATGGCTACAGCATCTGGCGACATTACAAAACAATTGGAAGCAGAAGGTGCAATCAGTGGTGCTTTGAAAAGTTTGTTTGCTGTAAGTGAAGCGTATCCAGAATTGCAAGCAAATACAAATTTCTTGGAGTTACAAGCACAACTTACAAATCTTGAAGAAGAAATTGCAAATTCACGCAAGTACTACAATGGTGTTGTTAAGCAATACAATACAAAGCGTGAAGTATTCCCTTCAAATATTATAGCTAAATTGTTCAAATTTACAAAGCGTCCTCTCTATGAAGTGTCAGATGTAGAACAAAGAGAGAATGTAAAAGTTGAATTTTAAGCATATAATGAATAAAATTAGCATTTAAGCTATTAAATTATGTAGGCATAGTGTGAAAATGTGGGAAACAAAGCCTCAAATTTGTTATTGCATAATTTGTAGCGTGCGAAAGGATTTAATTATGACAAAAACAAGAAAACTAGGTTCACTAGTTTTTTGTGTATTAGTGGTTTTATTAATACCATTGTTATTTTCTGGTTGTGGTGAAACTCCATTAATACCAACAAGTGACTATTACTTAAGTGATTATAGTGTCACAACAGAGGTGTATGATAATGGCGAAATCAAAGTGCGTGAAGCCTTTACAGTTAACTCTACAAGTAGTTATATATTGCATGGTGTGACAAGATATGTGCCACTTGATTTGACCGCTTATTATGATAGGGATGGTAAAGTAGTCAAAAAGAATTATAGGGTTGAAATTACTGATGCTCAAGTCATTTCAGGCAATTATGAAGACATATTTGAAAGCGGAGACAATTTTGTCTTTCAATTAGGTGATGCAAGCAGATATATGTCTTATGGTGAGCAATATCCGTATGTTATTGAGTATACAATGGTAATGCCAGATGATAGATTTAGTGATTTGGACATTTTCTATTATAATGTGTTGCCTTTTGATTGGGATGCACATATAGAAAGGGCAGAGTTTTCTGTAAACTTTCATTTTGATACCTCTATGCAAGAACTCTACGACAAAACTATGGTATATGTAGGTGAACAAGGTACTACAAGTCCATTAAATGATGTAGTATTCACAGATACATCCATTAGTGGTAGCGTCGATTATTTATCTGCGTTTAATGGTGTGACAGTTTATACAGAATTTGAAGAAGGCGTGTTGGGGACAACTACTTCTATGTATATTATCATTAGCGGAGTAGGACTTGCAGTAATAATAGTTATTGCTATACTTCTTTATTGGTATTATCATAAAAAACGCATTGTGCGACATCTTGTGCCAACGGTTGAATTTAAAGTGCCAGAAGGCTTGACGCCCGCAGAATGTGGGCTTATCCTTGATGGGAAAGTAGACAACAGAGATTTAGTGTCAATGATTATATATTGGGCAAGTCGTGGTCATTTGCAAATTATAGAAAAAGACAAAAATATTACCTTAAAGAAACTAAAAGACTTGGATGATACCGCTAAATCTTACGAAAAGACAATCTTTAATTGTATCTTCAGTAGTGGCGAAGAAGTGGCGCTTGATAATATAAAGGGGTTTGGCGAAAAATTACTAGTTGCAAAAGCACAGCTCAAAAAGGACATTAAGCACCTTAATTATGAGCCAAAGACTAAGACAGCAAGAAATGTGTTAAGAATATTCTCCGCATTAATACCAGCAATAGCCACAGGTATAATGTTATGGATGACCGCTACAGCGTGGTCAATTATATTTGCAATTGTTGAATTTATTGTAATATATGCTGTCATCAATTTATATACTTATGCGTGTGATAAGGAGTTTTATAATAGTAAAGGATTAACAATATTTTATAAAATTCTATCTTATGCGGTCATTGTGATTTGTGGCGTGCTTGTGATGCTCAAATACGAATTTTATGTAGATAGTTGCTTTATGGTTATTGTGTCGCATTTAGTATCAATGTTGCTTATGTATTTGAGTGGAAATGTTTTATCTCGTACAGAAATCAGCAACGAAAGATTGGGCAAAATAATAGGGCTTAAAAATTTCATACTTGTGACAGAAAAAGATAAAATGGAAATGCTTGTTAAAGATAATCCGCAATCATTTTACGATGTATTGCCTTATGCTTATGTTTTGAATGTGACAGATGTATATTGTGAGAAATTTGAAGATATAGATTTGACTCCACCATCTTGGTATTCAAGTGACTCATTGTCATTAGATACATTTACAACACTTTACTTTATTACCGCTTTGAATTCAAGTATGTCACGCACATACAATACACTCTTAAATGCTACTAATTCCGTAAAACTCAACAACCTTGCTAGTACTATTGGTAAAATAGGCGGTAGCGGTATGGGTGGCGGACGCACTGGCGGTGGATTCGGCGGTGGCGGATTTGGTGGCGGTGGTGGCAGAGGCTGGTAAAGGTGGGATGCCCCACCGTGGCGTGGTCTTTGGTAGGTACATAGTCACAACTTAGGTGCTGGCGCAACACCTAGTGGTCATTGGTTGGTACTTAGACACAACTTAGTGCTAAATAAATTATATTTGTGCTTGTTAAAGCACAAAAAAATATTTTTTTAAGTTTATTAATACTAAAGTGGGCTAATGTTAATGCCGAAGACCACAGGTCAAGGAGTACTTGCGTACGGCATTGGTCACCGCTTTTTATTAAACAATAGTAGATAGATAAATACAACCAAGACCACAGCCGTACGCTAGTACCCACGACATAGGGTGGCATCACCCTTGTCCTGCTCTAGGGTCATAGGGGATGTAATCCCCTAGAAACAATTTGTCTACATTCTCAAGAGAACATTTGTTCCCTTATGTTATAATAGGTAAAAATAAATAGGAGAAAAAATGAGATTAAATAAGTATTTAGCGTTGTGTGGAGTCGGTTCTAGGCGAAAGTGCGACGAACTTATTCAAGGCGAACAAATATTGGTAAATGGGGAAATAGCACATATTGGGCAAGAAGTAAATGGCACGGAAAAAATTACGATAAACGGTAGGGAAATTAAACAAAATAACGAGTATTATTATTACATTCTAAACAAACCTAAAGGGTGTATTTGTACTATGCAAGATGATAGGGGAAGACGCACAATAATAGATGTTTTTAATAAAGCATACTATAAAAAGCATAAAAATACACAACCACCACATTTATTTCCTGTAGGAAGACTAGATTATAATACTCAAGGTCTTTTGATATTGACAAATGACGGTGATTTTGCCAATTCTCTCATTCATCCGTCTAAAAAAATTGTCAAACGCTATAAGGCATTAATTTATCCGCATTTAAACGAAAATGAAATAACAAAACTTGAAAATGGCGTCACTATAGACGGAGTGAAAACGCTTCCTTCAAAAGTGAATATACTTCAAAATGTTGGCAATAAACAATTAGTGGAAGTGTCTATCAGTCAAGGAAGAAATAGACAAATTCACAAGATGTTTGAGGCTATAGGCAAGTGCGTAGACGAATTGGAACGCGTGGCGATAGGGCAATTAGAATTGGGTGATTTGGCGCGTGGTGATATTAAAGAAATGTCACCTATTGAGCGTGAATTAGTACTTCAAAATACATAAGTCGACAAAATATTTTCATTTTTTTTAAAATTGGTGGCAAAACACTTTACTTTTGCAATGAAAACAATGTATAATAACATTGTATAAAATTAAATTTAACTCGTGTGAATTTTTTGAAATAAAAAGCACAAACTAATGAGAATAGGAGTAAGTTATGCAAAAGAAGAGTATGAAAAATACTACAAAATTGTATATTGTAATGGCAGTAGTTATTATTTTAGTAGCCGCCTTGACTTTGACATTATATTTTACATTAGGTGCGCGTTCTAATAGTGGCTCAGAAAATGGCACTAATCAAGGCACTGTAGAACAGTTGTCGGCACAAGTTTTGTCTAATGGCACGCCAGTAAATGGAAATATAGCACCAATGACGCTATTAGCAAATTCTACTAATTTAAGTGGAACAGGGATTCAAATTAAAAACACCTCCAATTTGGATGCTTATGTGCGTGCCAAGGTGACACTTGCTTTTGTAAATGGTACAGACATAAGCAATAGTACATCAACTGCTGGGTTATTCTTTAATTATGATGAAGAGAATTGGACTTATGCAGCAGATAACTATTTGTATTTTAAAAATTTTCTAGCCCCTGATGCAATTACTACTTCACTTATTACTTCAATTACTGGATATGATTCAAGTGTAGTTGGGCAACAAGTTAGAATTTTTATAACAGCTGAAATTATA
>CALWAB010000008.1 GCA_944372745.1 uncultured Clostridia bacterium
CCACCCGCATAAGCAGAACTACCTCCTGTAATTGTTATATCTCCTATATTATAACAATTAGTAATTACTGAATTACCGCTTGCATAACCAACAATTCCACCCGCATAAGCAGAACTACCTCCTGTAATTGTTATATCTCCTATATTATAACAATTAGTAATTACTGAATTACCGCTTGCATAACCAACAATTCCACCCGCATAAGCAGGAGCTTTTAAGCCACTTTCCCATCTTATACCTACATTTTGTATAAGTGCATCATTATATATATATCCAAATAATCCACTATATTGCTCAACCATAGATGTAATATTTGTAAATTCAATAACATGTCCATTCCCATTAAACATACCCATAAACCTATATGTACTGGAAGCAAACATAGGAATAAAATTCTGATATGTTTTTATTACAATATCACAAGTGACTTCAAAATAAGCACTTGATAAGCTATCATAGAATTGGCTTGAGTTAGAATTTAAAGATATCCACAACAAATTATACTCACTACTTATTTGATATGGATTATTTTTTGTTCCATCTCCTAAAGGTTTTGTAAATTGTCCTTCATTTTCAGAAGCAGTAGTCGTCCTAAATGTCGGCAAAAATTCCCCCGGTTTAATTTCCCATATATTAATAAAATCCCATTGATATGTAATATTCCATGCCAAATTACTTGTATTATATGCACTATATGAATCCGAATTCGATAGTTCTTGTTCTAAATTACTTCTATGCATTTCATTTGTTTCATTTGGGTTATGTGTAGCACTACCTATCGTATAATTGTCAAAGTAGCATCCACTTATTAAATCCGCTCCTCGTGCCACTATACCACCTACATAAGCATTAGAAGTAATTGTTTTAAGGCTCACTAAACTAAAACAATTATATATTCTGATACCAAGATCAGAATCAATCCCGTAACCAATTATTCCTCCAGCACAAGAATAAGTATTTCCTAGAGAACTTACACTACCAATATTATAACAGTTGTTTATACTACAAGATCCTGCATCACTAGAATACCAAGTATCAGTACCTCCAACTATACCACCTACATAAGCAGAGCCACTGACGGATGAAAATATGTCACCTTTATTATAACAATTACTAATACAGCGATTAAAAGTAATTCCCCCAGCAATTCCACCAATTCGAGATGATGAACTATTTTCTAAAGATTTTATATTACCTTCATTATAACAATTTGTTATATTATCTCCTACTCCAGATATACCTCCCGCTAATGATGTGCCCGTTAAAGAAGTAGTTTGAATATTACCTTTATTATAACAATTACTAATCGTTCCATACATACCCGTTATACCGCCCGCATAAGCTCTATTATACCTAGAGCTAGTACTATTCCCAACATATTCGGCAACCACCTCCCCCAAATTATGACAATTTTCAATCCGCACAGAACTTGTGTAATAAGAATCTCCGAAAGTATAACCCAAAATACCACCAGCATAAACGGTCCCATCGCTATTTGTTACATGCAGAGATTTTTGCCAACTTACCCCTAAGTTTTCAATATTAGTTCCATCTCCTGCATACCCGAAAAGCCCGCCATATTGAGCAGTAATTGTTATAGCATTTATGAATGTAATTGTGTGGTTTCCGCCATCAAAGGTGCCATAAAAGGCATTGCTGGAATCCGTACCTATTGGCGACCAAGTGGTGACAGTCATTGTCAAGTTTTTTGTAAGTAAAATATAATAACTTTCAGAATAACTGCCCCATGCGTTTGTGAAGTCTTGTCCGCTTGTAGTACTAACACGCCTTTCAGACAAAGCGAGCAAGTCTTCTTCGTCATTTATTGTATAGTCAGGGTTCTCTGCGGTACCCAATGCTATTGAATTATTTACCCTGCCTAAATTCCAATTTGTTGGATTCAATATCAATAACATTGACAGGCTTATCATAAACGCCAAAAGCCACATCACTATTTGCAATGCGGATATTTTTAATTTATTATTAATATTTATACCAAGTCTATTTTTTAAGGTAGTTCTATTACTTCTTCCTTTCCCCCCCCCCTACTTTCTTATATTTCTTAAACATAATCTTTTCGCTCCTTTCGCTCTCGTATTAATTAATAAAAATTTAAAACAAGTATATTTTATATTTTTAGTATATCACAAACATTTTATTTTTATCAACCATTTTTGCATAACTTTTGAACTTTTTTATTTTAAGTTTTGCACATATTCACATTTAACACTTACTTTATTATAAAGAAAAAATTTCAATTGTTTTCTTAATTATGGTGAACGCCACAAATAGAAACATATTTTTCAAATTTATTATAAATCATTTTTATTTAAAAAATTTACTCCATATTAATCATATTAATTATTTTTACACTATTTTTGAATGCTATTTGTTTTAAATAATTGTGGAAATAAATTCAAAGATTATACTCTTTAAGCAATATTTAATGACTTTCCTCTATTAATAACAAAGAGGCTTTAAAAAAGGCAATATACATATTAAAAGCACCCAAAGAGTTATTCTTTGAGTGCTTAAATAGTATTCAATTTTATTTCCATTTCTCATTAATGATAAGAAATCTTTTTTTAATTATTGAAATTTTATATTCATTCCATTAAATTTTTTTAATATTACTACTAAAATTGCTATATAATGTTATTAAATTTACACATTTACCTTTATTTTAAGACAACTTTCAAAAAGTTCTTTTTACCACGCTTCAAAAGTAGTCCTTTATCGCCAAAATCTTTTTCACAAACTTCGGTATCAATATCTGTCACCTTTTCGCCATTCATACTGACTGCATTTTGTTCAATCATTCTGCGTGCTTCAGATTTTGATGCAAAGAAACCTATTTCAGTCATTAGGTCGACAAGTTTTTTGCCATTTTCTACTTCGCTCTTTTCTATCTCAACGCTTGGTGCATCGTCAAAGTTATCTTGCTTATACATCTCATTTGATATTTTAAGTGCTTCGTCTGCATCGTCTTCTCCGTGTATGAATTTTGTTATTTCATAAGCCATTCTTTGTTTTGCGACGCGTATATCACCTTTCATAAGTTCACTTATTTCATCAAGTGGAACATTGGTGAGCAATTTCAACATTTTTTCCACATCTTCGTCTTTGATATTGTAGAAATATTGATAAAATTCAAACGGACTCATTTTGTCTTTAAGCACCCACACAGCACCTTTTTCCGTTTTGCCCATTTTCTTGCCTTCGCTATTAGTCAAAAGCGGAATAGTCATTGCTTGGAATGCTTCTTCGTCTTTGCCTTCTAAATGGTTTATCTTTCTGCCATAATCAGCCCCTGCCAATATGTTCGCCCACTGGTCACTTCCGCCAATCTCTAGTACACAGCCATAATTTCTATTAAGGTAGAAGAAATCATACGCTTGCATAAGTTGGTAACCCATTTCAAAGAATGTCAAACCGCCCTCATTTAGACGCGTTTTACAAGCGTCACTTGCGAGCATTTTATTGACATTGAAATGCACTGCGACTTCACGCATAAATTCTATATACTTAAAATCTTTAAACCAATCGTAATTATTGACAATAGTGACAGGATTATCTCCGTCAGTTCTCAAGAATTTGCCTATAATTTTCTTAACGCTATCTAGGTTATGATTGATAAAGTCTTGAGTGACCATTTTACGCATATCGGTTTTGCCTGTAGGGTCGCCAATCATCGCTGTTGCTCCACCTATTAGCACAATGACTTTATGTCCGTGGTCTTGCATTTTTCTAAGCACGATTAATGGGAAGCAATGCCCAATATGTAGGCTATCAGCGGTCGGGTCTATGCCCATATATATAGTACGAGGTTCACCATCAAGTATTTCTTTGACTTTTTTCTCGTCTGTCATTTGGTAAATGTATCCTCTTTCTTTCAATTCTTCAAATAAACTATTCATCTTGTGCAATGGCACACTTTCTCATTCCTATAAAATGCTATGCCATATCTCCTTTATTCATTTTTATATTATTCTAATATTTCTAGGGGATTTCATCCCCTTTTAGAAAAGTAGGTGGATTTCATCCCCCTACACCCCTAGACAAGGACGGGCGTCCTTGACCTATGGTCTTGGTATGCGGCACTAGCCAAGCCTAGTACTTAAAAACTCAAAAATATATCTTAGTGCGTTATCACGCACTAAGTATACTTTTTAGTACTATATTGCATCTGGATGCTCACACAAAGGTCATACCACGGGGTGGTTTCACCCCTACTTTCAAAAGCACAAGTAAATTTATTTAGTGCTTAAGTGGGACTAGTTACTCAACCTAGCCACTGCCTTATGTCAGTGCCGAGTGTTTTGACAAGCACTCAGTATATTATATAAGTACTAAGTTATGTCTAGGTAACTCATCAATGACCACGGCAGTGTGCCATCACACCCGTACGCTAGTACCCAAGGCTGTGCGACTTCGCACACATACGCAAGTACTTTAACATATTTTCTTATTTTTGTAAAGCATTTTATTGATACACAAATCAACAACTAATTAATAAAATTGCTTATATTCGCCTTTTTCAATTATATTACAACACACTCACAATGCCATTCAATAATTTTTTAAAATCTTCTTTTACTGTATTTGAATTTTCCAAAACTTCTTTATGAGTTGGTTCTATCTTTGCAAGACCTGCGGCTTTATTACTGATATTAGATATTGCCAAGACTTTCAACCCTGCGTGTTTGCCTGCTATTGCTTCAATGGCTGTCGACATTCCGCAAGTATCTGCCCCAAGTATTTTTAACGCACGCACTTCTGCTGGTGTTTCATAACTCGGTCCAGAAGTTTGAGCAAAAACTGAATCACCTAAGGTTACACCCAATTCTTTAGCCACATTATGGGCAATCTCTCTCAAATCTTTGTCGTAAAGGTTATTGAGTGACGGAAAACGCACGCCACAATCGGTATAGTATGTCCCTATCAATGGGTTATATCCTGTAAAATTCAAATGGTCGACAATACAAGCGAATGTATTGACTGGCAAATTTTCATTGATTGCTCCGACTGCGTTTGTAAGAATCAGCACTTTTGCTCCCAATTCTGCCATTACATATTCAGGAAACACGACTTGATGCATTGGATACCCTTCATAATAATGCACGCGTCCTTGCATTATGCAAACATTTTTATTGCCAATTTTACCAAAAACAAATTGCCCTTTATGTCCAGCGACTGTAGAGCGTGGGAAATTGGGCACATCCCCATATTTTATAATAATTGGGTTCTCTATACTATCGGCAAATTCGCCCAAGCCCGAACCAAGCACCAATGCTATGTCCACTGGTTCTTTGACAAAATTTTTTATATATTCTACTGCTTCATTAATTTCTTTTTTCATATTACTTCCTTTTTATTCATTATTACTTAGGGGATTACATCCCTTAGGAGCTTGAAGGGAACTACCCGTCCCCCCCCCCTTCACTTTGTTTATTTCTAAAGAATTTCATCCCTAGGTGGGATGCCCCACCCTGGCGTGGGTGCGATGGTGCACCGCCGTGGTCATTAAAAGCACCTTTAAATATGATTGTGTACTTTATTCAAGCAATGACCAATGCCATACTTAGTTTTCTAGGAGATTTCATCCCCTAAGACCCTAGACAAGGACAAGGGTGATGCCACCCTATGGCGTGGGTACTGGCGCAACACTAGTGGTCTTTTTTGTGTGCACTTATATACCACTGTTTAATTACAAGCGGTGACCATAGCCGTACGCAAGTACTCCTGCACCTATGGTCTTGGGCAATGACAATAGCCAACATTAGTACTAAGAACAAAAAATATATCTTTGTGCTTTCGCACAAAGCATATTTTAGTACTAATTTGTACTTAGATACTCGCCAAAGACCAATGCCATACGAAAGTTGCCTTAATGCTTTAAGAGGCACTAAGTCTATTATTTAAGTACTAAGTTATTCTTAGACACTCACTAAAGAGCATAGTAGCGTATTATCACACAACCTAGATATAATCTTTAGTCACTAGCATTTACATAAATAATTTAATACAATATTTTTAAGTTCTTCAAAATCTTTATAATAATGTATTTCATTGTCTACAAATGCGCCAATTATCATATTGCTGACTATTGCTCCACTTTCTGCGACCAATAGAATTTTTTTATTGCTATTTAGTATGCTACCCAATTCCAAGCCTAGTCCCGTGCTACGCTCTGTGACATTTGCTATAAATAAATCACAATTTTTGACAAACTCTAAATCAAATTTTGCCATAGCTTTGTCTATTTCTTCAATTTCAGCGTTAGGATGATTCTTAACATAATCTTCACGAAACATATCCACTTCTTTAAGTGAAACAATTTTAATATTTGGATACTTTTCTTTAATGCAATTAGTTAAATCATTTGAACACTTCAACATAGTAGGATTAGCGTTCGTGTATGCCCCACCTATAAAAATTGACTTTATCACAATTTGCCACCATTCTTTAGCCAATTTAAAGCGGTATCACCTACATATCTAAATCCGTCGACTATGCCCAAGTTTTCGCCTTTTGTCCACAATTTATTATACATAAGTATAGGCGTAAATTCTCTTGAGTGGTCAGTAGAAGGGGTCGTTGGGTCATTCCCGTGGTCACCAGTGACAAGCAATAAATCGTCATCATCCATTGCGTCATAAATCTTAGGCAAATATTCGTCCACTCTTTGCAATGCACCAATATATCCGTCTATATCATTTCTATGCCCATAGATTTGGTCAGTGTCAATTAAATTGACAAATACCATTCCGTCAAAATCTTCGTTAAGAACTTTCATAGTCATATCTAGGCTTCCCGCATTATTCGGCATTTTATGAGTTTCGCTTATACCCTTAAAATTAAATATTTCCGCTATTTTACCTACGCCTACAGTTTTGAAGCCCGCTTGAATCGTTTTATCAAGGGTAGTATCGTGCGGTGGAGTAATTGCAAAATCTTTGCGTTCCCCTGTCCTATACAATTCGCCTTTTTCGTTAGTGTCAAATGGTCGTGCAATGACACGCTGAATATGAAAATCTTTATTCATTCGTTCGCGAACTTTTTTGCACATTTCATAAATTTCGTCAAGACTATAAACACCCTTATGAACTGCCAACTGCAATACACTATCCGCACTACTATACAATATCGGCTTTCTTGTTCTTATATGTTCTTCACCCAATTCTTGTATAATTTGCGTACCGCTCGCTGCGTGATTGCAAAGTGTTTCGCCGATTTCTTCTTGAACAGCCTTCAATACATCTTCATCAATATTCTGCGGAAATGCTTGATAAATTTCGTGAGTTTCAACGCCCATCATTTCCCAATGTCCTGTAAGAGTGTCTTTATTTATACTCTTTTCACGGAGTTTACCATAACGCCCTACAACTTCTTCACAAGGGGTGAGATTTAGTCCATCTATGTTATCAAGCCCCAATTTTCTAAGATTTGGCAATGTAAAATCTCTTGCTTTTTTGAGATTGCCATAAGTATTTGAGCCAATATCACCAAATTTGTCAGCATCCTCGGATTCCCCAACGCCAAATCCATCTAAAACTAATATAATACTTTTCATAATATAATTTCCTTTTTACTTTTTTAGTAATCAAATAATCAATCTTGATTAATAATCATAATATACACAACCCATAAAAAATATACACTAATCAAAAAATTTGTGTATTAATATAATACACAAATATTAATTTTTAGTCAACTCAAATACAATATATAAATAATTATTATGTTTAAAATAAGTCAATCACATTATACTATAAAAAAATTATTAAAAAGACATTTGCCTATAAATTAAAATACAAAAGTTTTTCATTAATCACAAAAATTCATTATTAATTATTATTTTTATTAACGCTATTTTTTAAATTTTCAATTTCAGTACATAACTCTAAATAA
>CALWAB010000009.1 GCA_944372745.1 uncultured Clostridia bacterium
TGCCGTACGCAAGTCAACACGGCAATGTGCCATTGCATCCGTATACTAATTAAAATAAACTTTTAGCATAATCTAAATATAAACTAGAGTATTATTTTATGAAATTTGCTAACACTAATAAAAAAGACAAAATATGACAAAAAGCGACTTAACTACCTGTATTTTAGTTGTAAAAAAAATTGCAATATGCTAAAATTTAGTAAACATTTTTTGTTTACAACAAAAAATATTTTTTTAAGCAAAAATTACACAAAAAATACAAAAGTTAATTTGGAGGAACAAATGACTAAAAGAGCAAGTTTTAGACATCTAATCATTACCTTTTGCATACTAGCAATAGGTGCACTCGCTATGGGATTATTAAATATTCGCAGTCAATCCCCTAGCAACACAATACAAGCTGCGGACGGTGACCTAGTGGTGACTGCACAACTCGTAGATACACGCGTCACCTACACAAATTCATCGTTTGGCAATGCGGTAGGTTCAACACAGTCGCCTATTGCCACAATTAATGATGGTGACACAGTCGTTCTTGACAACACTGATGCCTACAATGTGGCGGTATCTGGTGGCAACTGGTCGCAAGACGGACAAAGCGGTATAGCAACACAAGCAATTCGTTTCGCAATGGGTACACCAGATTCATCAGTGCAGTTAAGCCATTTGTCAATTTCTGCCACACTAAATGGACAACCATTGGTTATAGCAGAGACAGGGACAGACAATTCATTTGAACAATATTTCTTCGGCTTACCTAATGAATTGTTTATAAGTGATATTAATAACAACAATGTTGCAGTTCCTGAATCTTATGGTCGTGTCATATTCAATTACACTTATAGAACAAGTTCTGCATCAGGTGAAACAAGTCCAGAACAGAGAGGTTCATTCTCATTTAACTTATTAACACTTCCTTATATAAATATGACAGATGAGGAGAATGCTTGGGACTACACAAACCTATACAAATTTGTAGAAGACCAATCTCCTAACTTTGCAGATTTGGAAAGTGCTACCCGTGATGACCAAAATTTGTACTTCAACTACAATAATTTCACATACGAAAATAGAGATGTACTTAATATGCCAGTCATCAAGTATGACGCTACAAAGTTTAATCTTTCATACACAAGAAGAATATACAATTCACTTGAGACCGTGACAAGCACAATGACTGCCACAACTACAAATGACATTACAAGTGCGGTAGTAACATTTACAAGTACATTGAATGGCGTGACAGAAACATTCACATATAATATTGAAAATCTAGACACAGACCCATTTGTCGAATTGGTGTTTGAGGATATAGGCGAATACGAATTCACAATGTCATTACTCACTCGTGCAAGTGACACAGAATTTTTGACTGTAGCAAACACTGACGCAACAATTCTAGGTGCTCAACCTATCACTAGACTTATGACAATCTTCGGTTATCAATTAAAGTATGCAGACGATAGCACAAATACAGCAGAACTTAGAAATGAAGATTATGGGCTATATGCAGACATCACAAACCTAAATTATGACTTGCTCTCAACAAGGTTAGTGGCAAAGACAAGTGCTAGCGATACAAGTGCCAATATCAATATTGGACAACTAAAATTCTTCACAGATGAAGACGGAAATATAGTCATTCCTTCCACAAACCAAGCGCCTTTATGGCTAGATTACATAGGTACTTTAAATATAGACTCTACTTCACAATATTTCTATTATGCTAAAACTTCTACAATGGATTACTCAAGACTTGGTGACTATGTCACAACTGAAACTGGTCAGTATGTCAAAGGTCAATACTTTATGAATGCTGGGCTTTACATTCTAGAAATAAATTATACACTTTCAAGCCTTAGTTATCAAAATCAATTCTTCAAACAATTCTTTGCTTTTGAAATTTCAAACACAGCACCTTCTGCTCAAATTATCACATTGGGCGATTATTCCACTCTCTACAATGATGGTTATACCAACCAAAATGTAGCAGTAAACTGGGATACATCCAACCCATTTAATGCAGAAATTACTGCTGTATACGATATGTATACATTTGATAATACTTTAGCAGTAAGCGGTGGCATTATCAACAAGTTTGGCACAGACAATCAAACGACCTTAAGTAGAAGCGGTAAATATTATGTTCGACTTTATTACGGAAGATTAGGGACAAGTTACACTGCTTGGGAATTTACTATAGATAAAGACCCTATTAGTGGTTTAACTATTAACTTCGCTGACGATTTTGTAAACCCTAGCATAGATGCAATAGGCGTAAATTCATTGAATATGCCTTTCACTCTCACTTGGGATGCAAAACGCAGTGGTGCACAAATTTCACTTGAACACCAACAAATGCTACTCATTAAAGACCCTTCTTATGTCGTAAATGATGTAAACAATCTAGTATATTTAGGTGATGACGACAATGGAAATAAAATATATGCCTTAAAAAATGGTTATCAAACAAGCACATTATCATCATCTATCACTTACAGCAATATAGACGAATTCTCAGTATCACAATACGCATTGCATTTCTTTAGGTTATTTGACGAAGCAGGAAATGAACTTTATTATGCGGTATTACTTGACAATACTAATCCGTCATTCATTTTTGACCCAGCGATTGACAATAAATACAATATCATAAAAGACACAACAGGTGTCATTTGGGGAAATAGCAAGGCAATTTCATTCTCATCCCCAATCACAGGACAAAGTTCACTATTCGATTACTTTGTTAGCAATGATTTGCTTCCAGACATAATTGATATAGACAACGGAATACTCAATATAGCATTTGATAGTATCACTGTGCATCACGCACAAATTCAAAGTGAACTATATCTAACAAATATACCAGTCGCTTCCCCTGCTATGCAGGTAGTCATTGACGAAACAGCAGGAACAATCACTGCATACACAAGTCAAATCAGTGTAGACGCAGGCGTAATTACATTTATAAATTCTGAAACGCCACTTGTTCCATCTGTATCCACAGACCTAGAAGAATATTTCTACAGCGTGGATGTTCGTGACCACGGAACAAATGCTACAGGCTCTACAAATTCAGGTCAAAGCACTACACAATTAGAAGTCAATCTTGACGCAAGCCAAGTCCTCGCTTTCACTGACGACAATGCGGACATTAGGCTTTACAATGGTTCAGCAACAAATAGAGATAAAGTATATGTCAATTACTTTGCAGAGCGTGACGAATTTGAAGTGGAAAGTTTGACTATGGAATTTTATCCACTTGCTATGGATAAAACGCTAGAAACTTATCCATACTTGGATTCACCTACTATTACCCAAGACCTTATGAGCAGTGCGACTTATGACTCAAATACTGGAAAAATGCGTACTGATTACTTCAATGTAATTTACTCATCTTCACTCCAAAGAGAAGTCACTCAACCCGGCAAATATGTCGTTACGCGTACTTATGTGTACAACCCAGACTTATTTGAAAGCGAAGATGACGAAAAGCGTACAAAAACTTATACATTCTATGTAGACCGCTACAATATAGTACAAAATATTACTGTCGACTATCCAATAATAGTTGATGACCAAGAAGTGTTCACTCGCACTGTCGGCGAATACATAATGCTTGCATTAGGTATGCAAAATGAGCAATATGCAGAATTTACTGATTTATTACTTTCTGCGACAAGCAATAATGTAATACTTACAACAGACTTATTGCCTATCAATCCTATAGTTCCAGAAAACAAATATTCAGTGCTAGATGAAAGCGATGTGACATATTCAAATATTGCTTCTTACAATCTCAATCTAAGAATTGCTTACAAGGCTACAAACGCAAGTGATGATTCTTATGTAGATGTTGTCAATGTATCAGCAAATTCACTAGAAAGTGTCGTACAACAACTATTACAAATAGACCCTAAACAACTAATTCGTGTAGGTATTTACCGTTTCACTTTCACAGACAATACTGGTTATAGCCAAATTGTCGACAATGTAATGACAAGCAATATCAATCCAAATACATTTACATTCCGCATTCAAGTGACTAAGTCTGCTCCTACTGGTTCATACTTTGGTACACCAAATGCCGATGGCTCAGACAAAGAAATTTTAGCAACATCCTCTAGTTCAGGAACAGCAGTTGCTTCAAGTAGTGACGATGAATTGAAGTTCGTATTTGAAGAAACAACTGATATATACAAGGCAAAAATAAATTATGTAGATGTCGTTGTTGACCGCAAAGTGCGTGGCTCTACACAATGGGAAACCGCTGTAACAATTCACTTTGATGACGCAGAATTTGATAGTGAAGGCAATCCTATTTATCCATCAAGCCTTGATTTGACTTCACTCAGCGAAGCGCGTGGTATACGCGAACCTATTGCTGCACTTGATTCCGCTGGAAATGTGCTTATTGACGATGAAGGCAATATCATTTATCAAACTGACTCCGCAGGCAATACAATATATAAATATTCCATATTCTTGCCTACAAAAAATCGCTCAGGTTCATACTATGAAGGCGAATACCGCGTAACTATTCACTACTATGGTGATGAAACATATTATATGGACAATGCGGGAACTACTTCTTATTATTCAAATTCTATAAATGTAGTACTTGACCACACTGCACCTAACTTCAACTTATTGAGATTGGTCTATGCAGACAAGTACTTACCAGCAACAAGTGCTGACCCTAATGTCATTTCAAAACAAGACATTGTGGAATATGCTAAAAATCAACTTGAAACTAATCCAGAGAAAAAAGAACGCGTACGCCAATTCTTGAGAACTTACTCATTTGCTCTACCTAGTGATTTTGTGTTCTATAGAGCAACAAATGAAGATTTCCCAATGAGTATGTACGATGATTACACTTATCCAGAACACGACACAGGCACAATCTATGTGAGAAAGTACAATAAGTACTCCACTACTGCCGATGACAATCAACAATCTTACATCAATTCTGACCCAGAATACAGCGATGTTACACAACAGCGTTTTGAAATTGCTAACCCTATCTACAAGGCTATAAGTTATGGTGATTATGGCACATACAAAGACCCATTCTACCAAACAATTGCACAAGAATCAGGTTATGCTGAAGGTTATGGCCAAGATGGATATTATGAAATAATTGAAATTGACCAAGCAGGCAATCAACGCATTTACACTGTTTACTTGAAAACTACTCAAACAAGTACAGTATTCACTGATGGCACTCTTTCACAAGTCGGTGATTCTTTGCACCCTAGCCTAAGTTTAGGTTATGGATACACACTATCAGAAATACAAAACCTCGATTGTTACACACGCATAAGCATATATGACAGAACTTCAGGCAGTACATTACTTCAAGAATTTGATGTAACACCTACAACTGATGTAAGTACCATTATAAATGCTATTAATGGCTACACAGCGGAATCCGATTCTCACGCGACAACAGGTGCTAGATACGACATAGAATTTTTAAATAGATTTAGTGATGACTTCACAATCTCACTTCAAAGACCGGGTGAGCAACTTGGTTACACTATCACTGAAGGTTCTATTAACTTCTCAATTACCCTTCCAACTAGCACAAATTCTACTTGGATTGTAGACTTCATAGTGCGTCAATACAATGCAACAACCGGAACACTTGAGACACTAACCCACGACCTTAATGGTCCTATCAGTGATACAGAATTTAGTGGTGTTACTTACACATTCAATTCTGGTGAGTATTACTTCTATATGATAGATAACTTTGGGCGTGGTGAAACTCAACCTATTCACTATATTTTCGGTATTGTCGATGCACACGACTTAGTTTTCAGCGGTTCACAATTAGATAATGTCACAGCTAGCGATGTGTCATTCACCTATCAAACACGCTTGTATACTGCTGAAGTCTATGTCAATGGAACGCTTGTTGGAGATTTCGCAAACTATGACAATATATCCATATATGACAACGAATCAAATTACACACGCAGAATTAATTTCGGTGCAATTGCTAGCAATTCTACATCTTACAGAATTGTACTAAATTACAATACTGGTGGGCTTGATATAGACACTGAACCGCTAGTTTATGAATTCACTATTGACACAATTTTGCCTAATTTTGAACTTACTGACTCAAATGGCAATAATATGAACTTCTTATTGAATACTCGTGATGCAAGCACTAGCAAGGAAGTATTTATCAGTTGGAACGAGCCTACTAACTTCCCTGTCACTGTAACATTACAACAAAACGATGGCACACCATTTGCTATTGAAAAAGGTTATTCAATATATGTAGAAGGCAGATACACTTTGACTATGACAAATACTTTAGGTAATTCTGTATCTTACACTTTCTCAATTTCTCAAAACTCTGCTATATTGTATGATGTATTTGCAAATGGTCAAAAAATTGAAGCGGGACTAAACTCTGCTCTCTTCACCCTATCTGGTGTATTCAATGACCAAGCATTTGATATAAATGAGAATATGAAAGTATATGTTAGCATATATGAACTCAGTGTAGTAGCAAATGAAAACAAAGACTTGCAGGCAAGACTTGTTTATGAGTATGATTCTGCAAATGTATATAATTTAAAAATTTATCAAATTTATGGCTCAAGTTCACTTTATTATAATGAATATATTGCATTGCTTCAAATTGACCGTTCAAATTTGAGAATATCTAACTTTGTAATTGGTGAAACAAATAATCCTACTTCACAAGCGAGTGGATACAGTATGAACTTTTATTCACCAGATGTCTACGCTTCATGGCAAAATTCATATTCAATCGAAGTAATGGGCTTTAATACTTTAACATTCCCTAACTTCATTAATGTAGATATTTACTACAATAGTGTATATGTATCGCAATTCAACACAAATACTTTACACTTCACAGATTCTGGAGAATATAGATTGTATTTTAGTGACATTGCAGGATACAATTACCGCTTCACAAGTGGATTAACATCAAGAGATTACTTCACTATTGATTTATTAAATAGCGTATCATTCACTGTCAATAGTGGTGAACCTATTAATTATGCAATTTATAATGACCCTGTCACTTTGGCTATCACAAATACAAGTCGTTATGACAGAGGTACATTCAGTATGACAGCGACTTTAAATAATCAACCTATTACTGTGTCAGATTATTATGCAAATGGGGTTTACACCTTTAATCAATATGGAGCGTACAGAATCTATATGAATGCACAAGTCAACGGCACACCTATCTCAAGTGAATATGTATTCACATTGCTCTCTAATAATGAAGCGCAAAATAGGTTTTCCTTCAATCAATACGATAGTTTTGAAATCATCTCTGTTATCAAAGAAGGCGTCGATATAACTCAAGATTTGAAAGATGCTCAAAGCACTTCTAAATTGATGACATTCAACTTCTCTACAGATAATAATGATAATGGACATTATGTTGTAACTGTCCGCGTTACTCAATCAGAACTAAAACCTATTATGTATTTTGTGTTTGAATTTTGGATAAATTCCGCAAGCCTTAACTTAATGCCAAGCATACCATTTGGTACATCTACAACAAGTAGAATAACAATAGACCTAAATATGTATGCTATTCACCAATCACTTGGAAATGTAGTCATTAAAATCACGGGTATGGATGATATCGTTATCAACGCAGATACTGCAGCGACTAATGAAATTACTTCTATTGAATTGACTGAAAATCAAACATATACTATTCAAGCATACACAGAAAGCGGACGCTTGCTTGCAAGTTATATGATTACTAAAAATGAACCTCTGAACACTGTTGCTATTATAGTAATTGTTGTAGTGTGCGTGGTTGTCGTTGCACTAATTGTATTATTCATTATATTTAGAACGCGTATGAAAGTGCGTTAATAAAATGAACAACAAAACATGGATGCAAGGTTTAAATTATTATTTTGAAATATCTAATAATATTGTTATAAAAAGTGCCTAATGGCACTTTTTTATTAATAAAGTCGCTTTATCAATAATGGTAGTTTAATTAATATAAGACTAATTAAGCAGGCATTGAAATTGTCACTTAAAAAACACAATATTATTATTGATAACCACGAATATTTAGAATTTTATTTAATAAAAATTTAAATAATAAATAAAATCTAAAGCCAACAATAAAAATCTATTAATAGTCGTTGTACTTGTATCAATTTTATGTTATAATAATTATATGTATAATAGAAAAATAGAACAATTTAGACCCATAATTCAAAATATCATTGATTCAAATAAAAAATTTTATTGCTTTAATAATAAAATAGAATGGGATTTTTTTGATAACCCAAATATTGCAATTATGGCATTAATTGATAAAGATTTAAAACTAAATATCAATATCAATTCAGTAATACACGCTTATGACATCAATGAACCATTACAAATAGAATATTTTATATTGCACGAAATTAGACATATCTATCAAAGAAGAATTGTATTTGAATACCAATTAAATAAAAATAATTGCCCAAATCGAGAATTTGCACAACAATGCGAATACGAATTTAATCATTACATAAATATGAATGAAGATAAAGAAAGGTATTACTCGCAACAAATAGAACACGACGCGTATTTGTTCTCCTATTCAGTTATGCTCTATAAGTATGGTAAAATTAGTTATATTAATCCACCTGAATTCTACGAAAATCTAGATGTCAAATCGCACATTGAAAAGTGGATAACTGTCTTTAAAAACCAAGCACTATAATATCCACAATTTAAAACATATACATTATGTTCATAAAAATAAAACAAACAATAAACTGGTTAATACACTGTATACATTACATTATACAATATAGATATAGATATAAACCATTCAAAAAATCAACAAAGATTTAAATTAAAACAAAATCAAATGTAATTTAATTGCAATTTCAAAAAACTATAAGTAACATTACAAAATATTTTACTTCAAATTATATACATTAAGTAATTTT
>CALWAB010000010.1 GCA_944372745.1 uncultured Clostridia bacterium
TAGTTAAAAATATTGATAAATGTTTTTATATTACTAAACCCATTGTACCTAATATAGATATAGTACATAATAGGGGTGCCGTAGAAATTTTTAGAGGATGCACTAGAGGATGTAGATTTTGTCAAGCGGGTTATATTTATAGACCAGTTAGAGAGCGAAAAGTAGAAACGATATGTAAATTATCTAAACAAATTATTAGAAATACTGGATATAATGAATTATCATTGTTTAGTTTATCTACATGCGATTATTCAAATCTGAACCTATTAATTGAAAAATTAAAAGAGGAACCAATATTAAAATATACAAAATTCTCTTTGCCTTCATTGAGATTAGATAGTTTTAAAGGAGCATATTCATTTGAAAGTAGAAAGTCTAGTTTAACTTTTGCACCTGAAGCAGGCACTCAAAGATTGAGAGATGTTATCAATAAAAATATAACAAAGAAAAATATACTTGATAGTCTTGAAGAAGCATTTAGAGCTAATTATGATAAAATAAAATTGTACTTTATGTTAGGCTTACCTACAGAAACAATGAAAGATGTTGAAGGGATTGTAGATATCGCAAAAGATATACAAAATTTATATCAAGAAGTAATGCATACAAAAAAACGCCCTAAAATAACTATAAGTACCAGTATTTTTGTTCCTAAACCTTTTACTCCTTTTCAGTTTGAAAGTTTTGCTGCCAAAGATGACATTGAAAGTAAAGTAAAATATCTAGTAACGGAATTAAAGGCAATAGGGGTTAATTATAATTATCACGATTATAACACAAGTTTAATAGAAACGATTTTAGCTAGAGGTGATAGAACTCTATCATCATATATACTGAAAGCTTATAAATTAGGTTGTATATTTGATGGCTGGAGCGAAAATTTTAATTTTGAAAAATGGATGAAAGCTTTAGAGTCAATAAATACAAGCCTATATCTTAATGAAATTGATGAAAATACTCAATTGCCTTGGGACCATATAGATATAGGTATTAGTAAATCTTTTTTAATTGAAGAAAGGAAAAAGTCTCGCAATGAAATAACTACAAGAGATTGTAGAAATGGTTGTTCCAATTGTGGTTTAATACATTTTGGAGGGTGTTCAGGTGTTATTAATAAAATTTGAAAAAACAAATTTATTCACTTACAATTCTTATCTTAATTGTAGGGATGTGATTGTACAAACATTAAAAAGAGCCAATATAAAAGTTTCGTATTCTCAAGGGTTCAATCCGCATGAACTAATCTTTTTTAGCCCACCTACATCATTAGGAATAGAAAGTTATTGTGAGTATATGTATATTATTACCGATTATAATTTAGTTGATGAGTTTAAAACTTTATTTAATAAATATGCACCTATGGGTATTAAAGTTGATAAGGTAAGGGCAATAGAGAAGAAACCTAATTTCTATGATTTGATAGACTATGCAGATTATCAAATAGTAACAAACTCAACATTATCAAAAAATGTTATTGAACCAATATTAAATACTGTCGAGTTTAAAGACAAAATATATTCAATTGCTTTTGAAAAGAATACAATAAAGTGTGTTTTGGCATGTGGACAAAAAAGCAATTTCAAGTTATCGAAAATGGTGGATATTCTAAAAGAATTAAATATAATTACAAACCGTATAACAAAATTAAATTTATATAAAATGGATAATGGTAATTTGATAAATATTGACGATATTTTATTTTAATTGGTAAAAAACTCCAATTCGAATTTGGAGTTTTTTTTATAAAATTACTAATAATAGATATAAGGAGAAAAGTAATGGAAATTGAAAAAGATGCTAATTTGAAACTATTAAATGAAATTTATAAAAATTTAAGAGTGGGAACTCAATCTATTGAAAATGTTTTATCAAATATAAAACTAAAAGATATTACGCTTGAACTAAGCAAAGAAAGTAGTCAATATTATGTGTTTGAAAAAGAATGTGCAATGATAGCAAATTCTAAAGATATAAATTTAAAAGACAATAACTTTATACAAAAGACTCAGGTTTGGATGTCCGTTAAAATAAATTTAATGTCATCCTCCAGCACTCAACATATTGCAGAAATGCTTTTAATAGGAACAATGATGGGCGTAATTGATTTGGTAAAAGCATTAACAAATTATGATAATGCAGATGAAGAAATTAAAAGCTTGGCCAACAAAGTGCTTGAATTTGAAAGGCAAAATTTTGATCATCTATTTGAGTTTTTAAAAGTTAAACCAGAGATTAAAGATGAAAAAGAGTAGTGTATATGAATACTTTAGGGAAATTTATGATATTAGGATTTTTAATTATAGGGACTTTGTTTGCTTTATTATCATATAACATATTTAAAAAAACAAATTTATATAGAATAAAAAACGAAGAAGGGAAGGTAGAAAAATTTTATATAATTGATGAAGAGATGAAAGACAATATTTTTGACGAATATGAAGTTGAAAACAAAGAAGAAGATTTTGATATAATAAATTTTTTTGAAAAGTTAAATGGGGATTTTAAGTTGGAATACTAAATATGTTGTATTATAAATATAGAATACACCACAAATGGTGTATTCTATATTTTTATGCGAGCATCAATCAACGATATATTACCTGTTTTATCGTCTATTAAAACAGGATTTAAATCAAGTTCTTTTATATTATAACTTAACGAAAAATTATTTATTATTTGCATTGTATCGACAAGTTTGTCTATATCTGCACATGGAAGGTTTCTTACACTTCCTAATAACTTAGAAGCTTTTAAACTATGGATTTGTTGTAATATTTCTTCATTACTTGTAGGTAAAACTTTGAAGCAAACATCTTTAAATGATTCTACAAAGATTCCACCTAAACCAAACATTGAACATAATCCAAATTGAGCATCATTAACAATTCCATATACGAATTCTCTATTTGATGACTTCATTTCTTGTATTATAAAACCATCTAAGCCATCAATACAATTGTGTGATTTTAAATTGTTTTTTATTTCGTCTAAAGCTTTTATTAGTTCGATATCATTTTTAATGCCTACCTTTACACCACCTACATCACTTTTATGAGATATAGTTTTTGATGTAATTTTCACAACTACTGGATAATTTATCTTATTAGCAACATTTTTAGCAGATTGTGGATCTTTTACTAAATCAAATTTAACTAGAGGGAGTTCAAGTTCTTTTAAGACTTCTAATGATTCATAAGTGGTTAAAAGATTTCTATTATCTTGTCTTACATTTTCGAAAATCTTATCAATATTGGTATTTCTTATTTTTCGCTGTTTCTCTCTGGAACATATGAATTTTTGACTAGACTGTTTAATTGCTTTTGAGGCATCTTCACCTGATTCAAAAATTGGAATATTTTTAATGGTTTGTTTTATTTCATTCATTTCTTCTAAGTGGGTAATAAATACACTAGCGATCATTTTGTTAGGATATTTTTCTTTCATTGAATCAACAATGGATGCAATTTCTTTTGAGGTTGTGCCCATAATATACAAATGTATACAAATAATTGCATCAATTTTATCATTGTTAATACAAAATTCTAATGTTTTCTTATAATCATCTATTGAAGCTGATGCAACCATATCAATTGGATTTTTAACAGAAGCTTGACTTTGTAAATAAGAGCGCATATAATCTTTTTCTTCGTCACTAAACTCATAAAGGTTGAGACCAAGTTCACTAAGAGCATCAACAGTCATTATGGCTGGACCACCTGCATTTGTAATGACCACAACATTTTTAGTCATAGGTATTTTTTCCATAGTAGAAAAAATTGCAGCGACATTAACCATTTCAGCAATACTATTGACACGGATAACTCCACACTGTTGTAAAAATGCATCTACAATAGTGTCTGTACTTGCTAATGCACCGGTGTGGGATGATGCGGCTATGGCACCGCGAGCACTTCTTCCTGATTTTACACAGATAATTTTTTTGTCACTGTCCTTGCAAGCTTGCATAAATTCTTCAGGTTGAGGGATAGATTCTAGGTATAATAAAATTTGTGAAATATCTTTCTTTTTGTTAAAATACTTTATTAAATCTGCAACGCTGACATCACAAGCATTTCCAATACTTATACCTAATTTAAGTCCAACTTGCGAATCTTCAAGTATGTTCATAATGCCACTTGTCAATGCCCCAGATTGGCTTATCAAAACAGCATTCCCATCTTTACATCCTGATTGAGAGAAATTAGCATTTAATTTTATGCCGTTATTAATAAAGCCTATAGTATTTGGTCCAATGATATTTAGGTCATTTTCTTGAGCAAAAAGAGAAATATCGTGTTCTACATGTTTGCCTTCAGCCCCAAGCTCACCAAAACCTGATGAGATTATATAAAAATTTTTAACGCCAAACTTCGCACATTCTTTAATGGTCTGTAAAACAGCTTTAGCAGGGATAGCAATCATTACAAGTTGCGGTATTTCGTCTAAGTCTTGTACGCGTGAAAAACATTGTAATCCTTGACATTCTGTATATTTAGGATTAATAGGATAAACAGCACCTTCATATCCACAATTTTTAACATTGTACAAAAGGCGATAGCCAACTGTATCGACTTTATTTGATGCCCCAATAATGGCAATTGATTTGGGATAAAAAAAAGTATCAAGTTTTCTATTCATAAACAAATCTCCTTCCACAATTTCATTATACATAAATTATTAACAAAAAACAAATATTTTGTACCTTTAAAACAATTTTCTTTAAAAAACAATTGACAATATTCAAAAAATCATATATACTTAATAAGTCAAAATTAGGAGAGAGCAATGGAATTGGACCTCAACCTAGCAAAGAAAAAAAGCGGTGAATATATTCACATTGAAAATTCTGTTGAAATTGATAATAACTTAGTAAAAGATTTTGGCGTGAATTTTGCATCAAAGTGTGAGTTAAAGATAGATTATAAGTATCTTGCTAAGGAAGTGTCCGTAAGAGGACAAGGCTCTGTGTATTTGACGGGGAATTGTTTTCGTTGTGGTAATCCATTTAAAAAACAACATAAGTTTGAATTTGAAGAAATCTTTTTGCCCGAAAGTTCAAAAGTTGAAGAAGATGATTATACTTTTAATGGTACATTTATCAATATAACGAAAATGATAGAAGATAATCTTTTGACATCTTTGCCGCATCTATTTTTATGCAAAGATGATTGTAAAGGATTATGCCCGCAATGCTTTGCGAATCTCAATACGCAAACTTGTGCGTGCAAACCATTGATTAACAATGCATTTGCGTGTTTGAATGACTTAAAATTTGATTAGGAGGGAAAACAAATGGCAGTACCTAAACAGAAAGTATCTAAACAAAGAAGAAATAAAAGAGTTGCATCAAGTTGGAAAATTACATCACCAACTTTGGTTGAATGTCCTAATTGCCACGAGTTAAAAGCTGCACATCAAGCATGTAAAGCTTGTGGATATTATGACGGAAAACAAGTTGTAGACTTTGAAAAAAATAAACAAGAACAAGAATAATCCAAAGTTTTTGACTTTGGTTTTTTTGTTTTTAAATATAATGTTGATTAAAATTTTTTTATATGTTATAATATTAATATGAAGAAAAAAATATTTGTAGCATCTTCTTCTCAATCAAGAAGGGAATTAGCACAAAATAGTAAATTGGACTGGGTTTTCATTCCAAATAATTTTAACGAGGATGATAAAAAGCATAACTACCAAGTGCATAATTTTATTGACGCTTGCAATTATACTAAATCATTGTCTAATGGAAAAGCAGAAAGTGTTATTAACGATGTAAATGGGATTATAATAGGGTGCGATAGCGTAGTTTATATAAAAGGGCAGATATTAGAAAAGCCTAAAGATAGAAATGACTTTGATAAAATGATGGACCTTTTAAGTAAATACCCACACTATCTAATAACTGGAATAACAATTATAGATAATATAGATAAAAAGAAAGTTTTATTCAATGAAATGACAAAATTATTTTTTGATAAGTTTACTGAACAAGAGAAAAATGAATTAATAGATAAGTATCACGCTTATGATAATGCTGGTGGGTATACTATAAATTCTTGTATTGCCAATAAAGTCCATATTATAAAAGGAACAAAAGACAATGTAATAGGATTACCAATAGAAAGAATTATATATGAAATAAATAATTTGTGAGGAATGATGAAAGAGAATTTAAAGATTTTAAGATTTATATATCCGCCATTTTTAACTAATAATAATGTAAGGCATCAAATCATTCATTTTATAGATAACTTTGATCCTAATTTAATAGAAATATTTTTAAACCTACAAGAAGATAAAATTGGATTAAATGAACAAATTTCTTTAAAGAATGAAAATAATGGAAATAATTTTTCAATTGAATATGATTGTTTTAATAATTTACTTGATATGTGTATTCAATATAATGATGGTAGAGAAAGGCGACTAACTTCTTTTTTACAACTTGAACAGGTATACACAAAAGAAACTATTATTAATTTTCCCTCACAGATTAAATATGCTAAACAAAAATTAAAGCACAATAGATTGGCTTATATTAATTTAACAAGTGATGGAGAATTCTTAAACACACATAAGTTTTTAAACCAAGATGGCGATCTTGTCGCTGACATTAACGAATGTTATTGCCAAAAATCATTGATTTGTTCTGTAAACAAAAATAATGAGATATATAAAACAAAACAAGTATCATATAACGGACTAATTGATATTTTAAACAAAAACGAAAAATCTAAAGCTACAATAACCATAGAAGAAGTTTTCAAAAATGCTGATTTGTTCGCATTAGATTTTGACAATGAGAGATATGTTTGTAGAAATATTTATTTAGAAAAATATGATGATTTATGTTATGAAGAAACCACTACCTATAATAGCATAGACCATGGATTGTATCAAATTATTAAAAAAGATGCTTTAGGTGAATCAGCATATTTTGGAGATATAGTTGGTAATCAAAGTTATTATGTAAGAGAATATGACCCTCATGATAAAGGATTATACAATTTTAATAATAAAAAATCTAAAGGTTTAAAAATTTCTAAACGCCAATTAGATAAAATAATAAATGATGAAATTCAAGTGAGTAAACTATTTGAAAAAATAAAGGAGTAGTTATATGATAGTATTAGCATCAGACCATGCTGGATTTAAATTAAAGGAAAAAATTAAAAAGTATTTGCAAAAATTAAACTTAGAATTTAAAGATTTAGGAGCTACAGATACTAATTCAGTAGATTATCCTATATATGCTAAAAAGATGGCTTTGTATATGAAAGATAGGGCAGAGACCAAAGGAATTTTAATTTGCGGAACAGGCATAGGGATGAGTATTGCTATCAATAGATTCTATTATATACGCGGAGCTTTATGTAAAGATAAGAAAACTGCTATCTTATGTCGACAACATAATGATGCCAATGTTTTGATACTGGCAGGAAGAAACAAAGGCACAATGCTACATTATCGCAAAATTGTTAAAGCATTTTTGAATACAAAATTTTTAGGTGATAGGCATCAACGAAGAGTTGATATGCTAATTGATTTAGCTAAAGAGCAAAATTAATTTTTGCTCTTTTATTTTGCATATTAATACTTGTACAAGCATATTTATAACTGAATGGAGGCAAAGATGAAAAAAATATTTTTAGGCACCATATTAGTTGTAATATGTCTTGTATTTTCAGCGTGTGGAACGGACAAGGTTGATATTGCACTTTCAAATTTAGCGGAAGTAAGATATAATGTATTTTCGGCTGAAAATGATAATTTTATTGCAACATTTATGAGTGGGAAAAGAGAAAACCCATATATTGTTAACGGGATATGTGAAGATGTAGTTGATTTTGGAATGCTAACTATTAAATATAAGGTTGAAGATAGACCAATGGTAGCACAATATAAATTAAAAATCAACGAACAAGAGTTTACGGGCAATTTGGAATACAACACTTATGATGGGACACTTATGGTTGACATAAATAGGACAGTAGATGATGATGCTAATATTGAACTCACAGTAATTACAGATAAAGAAGAAATATCTATAACATTAACACCTAAAACAAAAGATTTAGAAATTACATGGAGGAGCGCGTTAGAAATAGCTATAAATGAATTGGGTGATACTTATCAAAGTTATATAAATAAAGGTAAGTTAAATGGTGAAATGTATGTAAAGGTTATTACAGACCTTAATGGGAGTTTTGATACTTATTATTGGTATGTATCTGTGGTAGGGTATAATGGCAGTACTAACGGTGTAATAATTGATCCTCATACGGGAGAAGTGATAGCTAAAAACTAAATTAAAAGATAAAATACTCTAAACGGTGTATTCTAAGATAAGAATACACCATATTTAGTATTTTATCATTTTGTGAAATGGGAAACAATAGTCATCAAAATCTATACATATATTATATATTTTACTACTTATTTTGTCATAATCGTATAGGCTTTTATTCGTTAAAGTATTTTTAGCTTTTAAATTTGTTATTAATGGTATTTGAGTTCTTTCACTTAGAATTTTAATAATATCATTGTTTTTGCAGGCTACAAGTTTAATGTATGGTAATTCTTCATTAACATTGTTTTTTACATTAAAAAGTATATTATGATATAATCTATTTAAATAAGTTTGATTATAGCGTTTTGTTTTATTTTTTTTATTAAAACTTATAAAGTTATTTTCATTGTTGTTATAAATCTTATACTCTAAACCTTCTCTAATATCACGAATGGTTGATAAGTCTTCTAAGGTATGTGTTATTATATTTGCATATAAAATATTATAAAATTTTTCATAATTGAATATCTTATAAGAATTTACTATCTTTAAATTTTTATTATTTATTTTGTTTTCTATTGCTTGATAATTTTCTTGTTTCAAAAGGTTTCGAAGAATAGTAGCGGAAATATCTAATTCTCTTTTTATAATGATTGGTTTTATATTTGTCTTTAATAGACTTATACTATTAAGGTACTGTAAAGCAAGTATATCGTTGGGAGTTAAATATTTGCTTGTAAATTCAAAAATGGTTTTACCGTAGGCTTCTGAATATGAAATTCCACTATTTAAATATGCTTTCAAAAGGTTTGTAAATTTAGTTTCTTCTTTCAAGTTTAATATATAGTTAAAATCTTTTTCATCTAGCAGTGCTCCAAAAGCTAAATAATCTAATTTTAGTAAATGAGCCATCTGTACGCCATATCTAGCAAACTTATCTGCAGATGATAAAGTGTAAAGGGTAGGCATATAAATAACAGCATCAAATCCTATATTTATAGCCATTTCTGCTCTTGTTCTATACTCATAAATTGCAGGTTCGCCTCGTTGTACAAAATTTCCACTCATAATAGCAATGATATAGTCACAATTTGTATGCTCTCGTACCTTTGAGACCAAATACTCGTGTCCTAAATGTGGAGGATTAAGCTCGCATATAATACCACATATTTTCATATTTTAATAATATCATAAAGTTTCATTTTTTGCAATATAATTTTATATGAAGATAAAACAAAGAATAAAAACAAACGGTAAAATGTCTACCTTAAAAGTTTTTTTGATTTTTTTTGGAACAATAGTTGGTGCGGGTTTTGCATCAGGTAGAGAAGTATATGTCTACTTTGCAAGATTTGGGATTTGGGGCCTTATAATGACGCTCATAGCTGGCATAGCGTTTTTTATATTGGGTTATATTTTTTTACAATTAGGCAAGAAATGCAAAGTAAATTCATTGTCAGAATTTTTTACTTTGTTGTTTGGTAAATTTGCTCATATTTTTGAAATAATTATTATGTTTTCATACATAATAGTGTTAGGAGCAATGTTTGCTGGATTTGATAGTTTACAAAAAATTGTGCTAAATGATATTCAATTTCCTATTATTGCATTATTAGGTGCTATATTGTGTGTTATTACCGTTCTTGGTGGGATAGATAAAATATCAAAATTAAACGGAATTTTATTGCCTTTATTGCTTATTTTTATGATATCAATTTTTGGCGTTTCTATTTTTAATGCTCCAATAGAAAATTTACAAGTTTTGACTAATATAACCGAAAGCTCGTTACTTCAGTCTATTAGTTGCTGTATTATATTTGTGTGTAGCAATATGTTTTTAACAGGTTTTATACTGATGAAAACTGGGGGTGACACAACAGACAACATTGACAAAAAAGCTAGTATATTGACAGGCATTGTATTAAGTTTAATTACTTTCTTTGCTAGTTTGTCGATTATTTTAAATCCAATTTCAGTTCAATATGATATGCCATTTGTATATTTAGCCTTTGGAGTATCAAATATATTTGTGATACTATCAGTTATAATACTGTGGCTAGCAATCTTTACAACAGCAGTTGCTACAATGTTTACTATTTCTTGGTGGCTTAATGGTTATGTTAATGATAAACATATTTCTACACTATTGACATGCCTTGTAGCATTTTTGTTAAGTAGAGTAGGGTTTAGTTTTATTATAGATATATTCTATCCTCTCACAGGTTTTATGGACATATTATTCGTTATATGTGCAATTGTGTTGTATAAAAAAACTAAATCAATATCTTATAAAGATAATATAATTGATGAAAAATCTATAAGTAAAATTAAGTAAAATTACTTGACAAATTATTTATTATTAGGTATAATAAACGCAGTACCGCTTGGAGTGGGCTTTTTAAGTACGCAAGTCGCCTTATTCAGCGAGTCTTAATATAATAGGAGGGAAACTATGTACGCAATTATCAAAACAGGTGGTAAACAACTTAAAGTTGAACAAGGCCATTACTACGATGTAGAAAAGCTTGATGCCAATGTTGGTGACAAAGTTAAATTTGATGTTTTGTTAGTTAATGATGGCAATAAGTCTGCTATTGGTACACCTACTGTAAAAAATGCAGTTGTTGAAGGTGAAGTAATGGCTCACGGCAAGGGCGAAAAACTTACAATATTCACTTATAAGCCTAAAAAGAATGAAAGACGCAAAATGGGACATCGCCAACCATTTACAAGAGTAAAGATTTTGTCAATAACAAAATAATGACGAACATAGATATTTACTATAACGGAGACAATATAGTCGGTCTTAAAGCAGTAGGACATACTAATTATGCTCCAGAAGGCGAAGATATAGTCTGTGCTGGTATTTCTACTCTTGTCCAAACAGCAGTATTGGCAATTCAAAAAATGTATAATATCAATTTGGTTCAATCAATAGACGACGGATTTATAGAGTTGAAAATTCCTACTAGTGAAAATGTACAGATTATTATAAAAGCTATAATATATGGCTTAAAAGATATTGAAAGTGGATATCCCAAAAATATTAAAATAAAGGAGATAAAATGATGTTTATTAGTTTACAATTATTTGCATCTAAAAAAGGTGGAAGTAGTTCAAAGAATGGTAGAGATAGTGAATCAAAACGTCTTGGTCTCAAGAAAGCTGATGGACAATCAGTTCTTGCCGGTAATATAATAGTTCGCCAACGCGGAACTAAATATGCTGTTGGTAATAATGTTGGACTAGGCAAAGATTTTACAATTTTTGCTTTAATAGACGGTGTAGTTAAATTTGAACATAAGACTAAAGATAAGATTCAAGTATCAGTCTACGCTAAGTAATTTTATTTGGCTATTTATTAGAGTTATGCTTTAATAAATAGCTTTTTTATTCTATTAATATTTTAAATATTTCACTTTTCTTTTGTTCTTTATTATTGATATTGGCTATTATGTAATATTCATAAAATCCTTTATTTAAGTTTTCATCTATATATTTAAGTTTTCCTTTTTCTTTTTGTATAGTTCTTATTAATAATGCTTCTTCATCTTTTTTTCTATAAATTTTATAAGTATTAAATTCATCTAAATTATCCAAAGTGATTTGCACATTTTTTCCATCAACTTGAATTTTAAAATCTGGTAGTTTAGAATGGGTAAAAGTATCAGCGTATAATTTCGGTGCATATTTCTTATTAAAGTACTCACTTATTGTATATCTGTCTAAAGTGTCTTGCGTTGCCAATTTAATTAAACCCGTATTATCATAGCAATATTTATCAATCTTTATTTTTTCTATATTTGAGGGGATGGGGAAAGGGGTGTTTGGCTTAATGTAATCCCAAATTAATTTCGCGATAGCACTAGGTTGATTACCGCCATTATGTGTTTTGGGCATTAAAGTCGCATTGTTATCCTTAACACCCATCCATATACAAACTGTGTAATCGGGGGAATAACTTATACAATAAGCATCAGTATTTAATTCGCTATTGTAAGCTCCGTTTGTTCCTGTTTTTGAGGCTACAAAATTGGCATATTTGCTTAATTTTTTAGCAGTGCCATTTTGACTACATGTCTGTAGTGCTTGGGTAACTAGATAAGCAGTTTCTTTTGAAATGACTTGTTTCTTTTCTTTATTTTTTTTATATATGGTTATTTTTTTATCTTTATTTGATATAGAATCAATAATATTTATACTTTTTATTTCTCCTTCGGTCGCCAAAGTCGAATAAGCATTAGTCAAAGTAAGTAGACTACAACCTTCATACATACTACCTAACGCGAGTGCTAAATGGTTGTCCTGTTCACAAAAATCAAAACCAAATTTTTTTGCAAATTTTTTTGCTTTAGTAATTCCGTAGTAATTTAAAAGCTTAGTAGCACAAACATTAGAAGAGGAACTAATAGCTTCTCGTATACTTATTTCGCCTTTGTATTTATTCCCCGCATTATGTGGTGCGAAACCACCAATATTTGTTTGTTTATCTTCTATTTTAGTAAGAAGATTGATTTTCCCATCTTCAAAATTTGGGGCATATACTAAAAATGGTTTTAAACAGGACGCGGGTTGTCTTAACATATTTACTATGTCAGCGTTTGGAGAATTTCTTAATGCAACAATTCCGCCACTTTTATTATCTTCGACTATAATGGCATATTCAGGCATATTATCATCGTATTTAAAGATATTTAAATCTAAGTCATCAATGTATTTTTGCAAAGGACTATTGATGAATGTTTTGAGAATCAAATTTGAAGTTACTAAATCTTTTTCGCTTAAATTTAGATTATTTGAAGCAAATTCTAAGGTTGCACTTTCTATACTATTATTGATATTATTGCTAACAATGTTTAACTCTTTTTGTGTAGATTCACTGGCTTGTTCTTTTGTTATATATCCACATTCTAGCATTTGTGATATTACCAAATTTCTTCTTTGTAAGCAATTTTTTGTATTTGAAATAGGGGAATATAATTTAGGTGATTTTATAATTCCAGCAAGGGTAGCAGATTCTGCTATGTCTAGTTCATTTGTCGATTTATTAAAATAATAATTACTAGCACTTTCTATTCCAAAACAACTATTTCCAAAATAAATTACATTTAAATATGCTTCTAATATCTCATTTTTTGAAAAATTTTTCTCTAATTTTCTAGTTAAAAATATTTCTTTGAGTTTTCTTTCAATAGTTTTTTCATTATTAAGATGTGTGTTTTTAATCAGTTGTTGAGAAATTGTTGAAGCACCTTCTTTAGCATAACCAGACTTGATATTTACCAATAATGATTTTAGTATTCTTTTATAATTTAGTCCATTATGTTTGTAAAAATCTTGGTCCTCAATAGCGATAAAAGCATCAATAGTATGTTTAGGTATATTATCTAAAGTAATTGTTTTTCTTCCATTTATTGATGCATTGCTTAATACGTTGTCTTCATTGTCGTGAATTTCTGCATAAGCAGTAGCGGTAATTAACTTATCTTTATCAAAAGTTAAATTATCATATTCATTGTTTATTTTAATGTAGTAATAAGCAAAAACAGCAAAGACAACTAATAATAAAATTATAATTGAAATTAAACTTATTTTAAAAAAAACTTTTATAAATTTCGACATCATTAAAATAGTATTTGTATATGTTCAATTAATATGTATATTTTTGTCGAATTTTTTAAGCAAATTCGCTTTTTAACTTGCTATTTGGGGGGATAAAATGATATAATTATCAATAAAAGGAATGATTTATGAATGATAAAAAATATTGCATTTTAACATATGGCTGTCAAATGAATGTACATGAATCTGAAAAGCTGGCTGGCTTTTTAGAAGAACGCGGTTTTACAGAAACAAATAAACAAGAAAATGCCGATATTATAGTATTCAATACTTGTTGTATAAGAAAATCAGCAGAGGAAAAAATATTGGGGAATATAGGGGCTGTTAAACCATTAAAAAAGAATAATCCGGATTTAATTGTGGCAGTTTGTGGCTGTATGAGTCAACAAGTAGAAATGGCCGAACATATTAAAAAGACATTCCCATTTGTAAATATTATTTTTGGGACACACAATCTTGACAAATTCGGTGAATATCTTGATAATTATATCAATACTCATAAAAGAATTTTGGATATAAAAGACAAAACGATACTTAATGAAAAAGTTCCTATGTATAGGACTAGCGGATATAATGGATGGGTCAATATAATGTATGGGTGCAACAATTTTTGTACTTATTGCATAGTACCCTATGTTAGAGGAAGAGAAATTAGTAGACAACCAAATGACATTATAGATGAAATTGAGGGGCTGTTGAGTACATCTAAATATAAAATTATCACTTTGTTAGGACAAAATGTAAATTCATATGGTAAAGATATGGGAAATGATGTAACATTTGCTAAACTCCTAAATAAAATTGCTGACTTACCTTATGATTTTAAATTAAAATTTATGACCTCACATCCTAAAGATTTGACAGATGATGTCATTGATGCAATAGCAAACAATCCCAAAATATCTAAAACATTGCATTTACCGGTTCAATCTGGAAGTAATAGAATATTGAAAATGATGAATAGGAATTATACAGTTGAGCATTATTTAGATATTATTGATAAAATAAAGACAAAAATACCTAACATTTCTCTTACTAGTGATTTTATAGTGGGTTTCCCTTCAGAAACAGAAGAGGATTTTGAAGCGACTTGCGATTTAGTTAAAAAAGTAGGATATAATAGCATATTCGCTTTTATGTATTCACCTAGGCCGGGAACACCTGCAGCTAAATTTGATAATCAAATAGATATTAACGAAAAAAATAGGCGAGTAAATATATTATTAAAATTAGAAAAAGAAATATCAAATCAAAAGACAAAAGAAATGCTTGGCACTATAGAAAATTGTATAGTAGAAAAAAAATTGGATGACCATAATTATCTTGTAAAAACAGATAATGGTAAAACAATAATAGTAAAAAATAGTGATTTAAAAGAATTATCATTTGTCAATATTAAGATTGACGACCGTATTGATGATCAACTATTTGGCACTTTAGTAAAGTAAAAGGAGATACAAATGAATAAATTATCACCAATGATGCAACAATATTTAGCCAAAAAAGAAGAATACAAAGATTGTATACTTTTTTATAGATTGGGTGATTTTTACGAAATGTTTTTTGAAGACGCAATAGAAGTTTCTAGAGCTTTAGGTCTTACCTTAACTGCACGTGATTGTGGAGATAATAAAAAAGCTCCTATGTGTGGTGTTCCTTATCATGCTTGTAATAATTACATAAACAAACTTATTTCTATGGGTTATAAAATAGCAATATGTGAACAACTTACACAACCTACAAAAGGGCCAACTTTGGTAACTCGTGATGTAGTGCGTGTTATAACTCCTGGAACTATAATGGAAACAGAACTTCTTGACGACACGAAAAATAATTTCATTGCTTGTATATACTATGATGACAGTGGTTATGGTGCAAGTTATGTCGATATTACTACTGGTGAAATGTTTACATTGCAAGGGAGTAGTACTGACGCTAAAGACAAAATAAACGATTTATTAACAAGAATCCAACCAAGTGAGGTTATTTGTAATTCCAAGGTTAAAGAATTTTATACCCAATTATCAAGTTTTATAGTAGGGTTAGCACCTAAAGCTAATGATTATTACGATTGGGCATTTGGTTATGATAGAGCACAAAAACAAATTTGCAAACAATTGAATATTTTGACACTAGATAAAACTGATTTAGGGAAGTGTAAATATGCAATTATGGCAACAGGTGCATTACTGGAATATTTAGAAGAAACTCAAAAACGTTCTATGAAAAATATAACAAAAATTAATGTCGAAAAAGATAAAAGCGTAATGCAACTTGACATTAATACTAGAAGGAACCTTGAATTAGTAGAATCTATGAAAGATAGAAAAACAAAAGGTTCACTGTATTGGGTATTGAACAAAACAAAAACAGCGATGGGTGCAAGACTTTTACGCCAATGGGTCGAACAACCACTTCAAGATGAAAAAATGATAAACGCAAGACTTAATGCAATAGAAGAATTAATGCAAAACACATTGGCAAGAGAATCAATGGCTCAAACATTAAGAGAAATTACAGATATTGAACGCTTATGTGGCAAAGTATCTTACGGGACAATTTCTCCACGGGGATGTAATGATTTAAAGGTTGCTATATCCAAAATACCTCAAATAAAAAATGTAGTTAAAACATTAAGTAATGATTTATTTAAATATGCTTATAAAGAAATTGTTGATTTTGATGATTTAGTGGAAATGCTAGATAGAGCATTTGATGAAAATTCACCTACAAATACTAGGGAGAGTGGCTTTATAAAACCTGGTTTTTCCAAAATTCTTGATGACATCAAAGACAAAGCTATGGGTGGGCGTAATGCAATGATTCAAATGGAAAATGCAGAAAAAGCGGCTACAGGTATTAAAACTTTAAAAATTGCTTACAATTCCGTTTTTGGGTATTTTATTGAGATTCCTAAAAGTCAAATTCAGTACATACCTAAGGAGCGATATCAACGCAAACAGACATTAACTAACAATGAAAGGTATGTAACAGATGAATTAAAAAATCTAGAAGCCGAAATTTTAGAAGCTGAAGACAAAATGCTCAAAGTTGAACAAGATTTATTTGAGCAAATAAGGCAAAAATTAATAGCCAATATTCCAGCATTGTTAAATACATCAAAGATGTTGGCATTAGTTGATGCTTTATTATCCTTAGCTTATGTTGCATTAGAAAACAATTACTGTAAACCTACTATAAATAATTCAATTAAAACAACAGAAATAGTTGAAGGACGACACTGCGTAGTTGAACAAATGTTAAAAGATGAAAGGTTTGTACCCAATGATACATATTTGGATGATACTGATAATAGAATACTAATTCTTACAGGCCCTAATATGGCTGGCAAAAGTACTTATATGCGTCAAGTTGCGTTAATTGTGCTAATGGCTCATATAGGTTCATTTGTGCCTGCGCGTTCAGCAACTATAGCAATGACCGATAGAATATTTACTCGAATTGGAGCTAGTGATGATTTGGCATTTGGTCAAAGTACATTTATGGTAGAAATGTTGGAGGTATCAAATATTCTTGCCAACTTGACAAATAAAAGCCTTGTAATATTAGACGAAGTGGGTAGGGGAACAAGCACATATGATGGGTTAAGTATTGCTTGGTCAGTTGTTGAATATTTATCAAAATATACAAAAGCGAAAATTTTATTTGCAACACATTATCATGAACTTACAGAACTTGAAGGGCAACTTGAAGGCGTTAAAAATTATCAAATATCTGTTAAAGAATTTAATAATTCAATCATCTTTTTAAGAAAAATAATAAAAGGCGGAGCGAATAAAAGCTTTGGTATAGAAGTTGCCAGTATGGCTGGTTTACCTAATACTGTTATAGAAAGAGCAAGAGAAATATTAGATTCTCTTCGTCAAAATGAGTTAAAATATGATAATAAAGAAACGGACTTAAACCAAACTAAAGATAAAAATGGTCAATTAGCAAAATTGTATGATTATGTAAAATCAATAAATATTGACATATTGACTCCTATAGAAGCTTTTACTATTATACAAAATATGCAAAATATAATTAAGGAGAAATAAAATGGCTCAAATACAAGTACTAGATTCATCTATTTATAATAAAATATCAGCAGGTGAAGTGGTTGAAAGACCTGCTTCAGTAATAAAAGAATTAACAGAAAATAGTATTGATGCTGGAGCTAAAAATATTACCATAGAAATTAAAAATGGCGGTATTGATGAAATGACTGTCATTGATGATGGATGCGGGATAGAAAATGATAGCGTTAAAAATGCGTTTTTACCACATGCAACGAGTAAAATCCATTCCGTTGAAGATTTGGGAAGTATAAATACACTAGGATTTAGAGGCGAAGCTTTGGCATCTATTGCTTCTGTATCACAAATAGAAATGTTAACTAAAATAAATGATGATGAATTAGCCACGAAAATAGAATTAGAAGGGGGGAATATAGTTTTATTTGAGCGTTGTTCTGCTCCTTTAGGGACAAGAATTTCTGTAAAAAATTTATTCTTTAATGTACCGGCAAGAAAAAAATTTTTAAAAAA
>CALWAB010000011.1 GCA_944372745.1 uncultured Clostridia bacterium
ACACTAGCCTACTTTAGTACTTAAAAACTTAAAAATATATTTCTTAGTGTGTTAACACACACTAAGTATATTATTTAAGTACTAATTTGTGACTAGGTACTACCCAAAGACCACTGCCGTACGCCAGTACCCACGGCAGTGTGCCTTCGCACCCAATGCCGTATGCTAGTACCCGAAGACTAGGGCAGTGTGCCATCACACCCACTGCCGTACGCCAGTACCTAAGTTGTGTCTAGGTACTGCCCAAAGACTACAGCCGTACGCAAGTTACCTTGACCTACGGTCTTTGTAGGTACACTAGACTACTTTAGTTCTAAAAAACTAAACCACACATTACATAGACACCAATACTATAATAGCATTTCCGTCAAGTGTAACATCTTCGTTAGGCGCTGAAAAATAAGTTTCACCTGCTTTAAATGGCTTATCATTTAAAACGCCATTACCATACACTATGCAAATAGCGGTTGGCTCTTTCCACATTAAATGTACTTTATTCCCAATAAGCAACCTTTGTACTTTAAAATATCCATTATTGTGTAATTGCAAAGTGGCGTTTGACAAAGTGTCTTTTTTTAATAGATTGCTATCAAATGTATTAAAATCTAGTACTTGTACTGCTTTATCTAAATGCAATTCCCGTGCGTTACCTTGCGAATCTCTGCGGTTATAATCATAAATTCTATATGTTATATTGCTATTTTGTGAAATTTCAAGCAATGTGATGCCTTTTGACATAGAGTGTACAGTACCGGGCGGAATATATACAAAATCTCCTTTATGGACTGGTATTTTGTGCAAATAATTGCATAATAAATTTTCTTGAATACTCATCAAAAAACTATCTTTAGAAATACTTTTATCAAAACCTACATATATAAATGAATCAGGTTCACAGTCAAGAATATACCAAAATTCTGCTTTACCCACTTTTTCACCATTAAGTGATAGGGCTTGTGTATCATTGGGATGAACTTGTATCGACAAATTGTCGACACTATCAATATACTTTATGAGTAAGGGAAAATTAAGTTGTAATGTCTTTAAATATTCGCCATAAGGCATACCTGCGTACTCGCCATTATCTATATATGTCATACCGTCACAATTACTAGATAATGTCCACGCTTCAGCTATATTTGACGAACTTTTAAAGCCGTATAAAGATTTAAGTTTTTCGCCTCCCCAGAGCGTACTTCTCAAATATGGTTTTAATTTTATAATATCCTTCATACACTACCCCTAATCTTCCCAAGGAAAGACTATCCAATAATTTTCTTTCGTATAGTCCACTGCACACAAAACATCTTCTTCCGTAACATTTTTATTGACATTTACAGCCACGCACACACACACAGACTTTGGCTGGTATTTTTTAAGTATTTGCTTAGCAAATTCCAAAGACCGCCCTGTATCACACATATCATCAACTAGCAATACATTTGCTCCTTTAATGACACTTTCATTAGTTATCCCCAAAAATTTTGGCTCTAAAAACTCCGCATTGCGTGTATCACTAGCGGTAGTAGTAATATGCATACAAGCAAATTCGCTTACACCTAAATCGCGTCCCAGCATTGACGCAAGGACCACTCCGCCTTTTAAGATTGGCACAATGACATCAATCTTTTTATCTTTCAATTTGTTCGCTAACTCTTTTGAATATTCCCTTAGCGTTTTTATATCTAAATGTAAAATCGGTCTTTCCATTCTTTCTCCTTAGTTTATAATCTTGGAAGAATATTTGTACTATTATCTAGGGGATTTTATCCCCTTTGTTTGAAGGGAGCTATCTGTTTTCCTTTACTCCGCTTTTATTTAGGGGATTTTCCATCCCCTAAAACCCTAGTACAAGGGCTAGCCCTTGACCTGTGGTCTTGGAAAGTGACACTAGCCAAGCCTAGTACTTAAAAACTTAAAAATATATTTTCTTGGTGTGTTTCACACACTAAGTATATTATATAAGTACTAAGTTGTGCCTATGTACTCAACCTAGACCAATGCTGTACGCTAGATTCTAGGGGATTTTCCATCCCCTAAAACCCTAGTACAAGGGCTAGCCCTTGACCTGTGGTCTTGGAAAGTGACACTAGCCAAGCCTAGTACTTAAAAACTTAAAAATATATTTCTTAGTGCTTTTACAAGCACTAAGTATATCATTTAAGTACTAAGTTGTGCCTATGTACTCAACCTAGACCACGGCAGTGCGCCTTCGCACCCACTGCCGTACGCAAGTACCCAAAGACCACGCCTCGGTGTGGCATCACACCTGTGCCATCGCACCCGTACGCTAATACTTACTTTTGTATTCGTCAATAATTTTCAAATATTCTTCTTTAAGCAATCTACTACATTCTTCCCAACTAATATACAAGGTATCTCCTGCTCGTTTGCCGACATTAATTAAATTCTCTCTGTTATTAATTGCTCGCTCTATAGCGTTTGCAAAACTTTGTGTGTCGTTCTTACTTAAAAAGCCATTAAAATTATCTGTAACATTGTCCCCAGCACAAGAACCTTCTATAAAAATTCCAGCAGTGTTGTATGCAGCGGCTTCAACTTTAACCAAGCCAAAATTATCATATAATGAAGGGAAAAGCAATAAGTCCGCCCTTGAATTGATTAAAGGCAAAAGTTCGCGTTCTAGAAAGCCTGTAAATATAACTTCTTCTTGTGTAAAGCCAAGATTTTCTGCATACGCTTGAAGTTGCTTTAAACCAGAACCTTTGCCAACAATAAAGAATTTAAATTTTAAACCTTTTTCTTTCAAAATTTTTAAAGCGTCAAGTGTAAAATCTATCCTTTTTAAAGGCATTACTCTGCCTACATACAAAAATACTAGTTCATCAGGTTGTAAACTGAATTTTTCATTGGCAAGCATTCTATTCTTTTCTATTTCATCATCACTCAAATGTGGCAAATCTGTACCAAAAGGCAATATTGTTATTTCTCCAGTATAACCACATTCCCGTACTTGCTTAGCAACCAAATCACTACATACAAACACTTTGTCATATTTATTGTATATACTTCCAATCTTCTTCAATATAAAATTAGTCAACCAATCAAATTTAGCGTAACTAGCAATTATCGGTTTTATATTTGAGTGAAATGTTATGACCGCAGGGATATTTTGACGCCTTGCTACTTGTACTGCAAATTTTGCCATTTTAAAAGGCGAATGTGTATGTACAATGTCATAATGTTCTTTCATCACTTCTTCTTTGAACTGCTTATCAAAATTAGGTTGTCCATAATAATCTCGCAAGATTGGAATGTAAATACTTTTGCATCTCAAAAGTTTATAAGGCGTCTTAACCTTGCCTTGCTCTTTGTGCCTTGGAGCAATGGCTGTAATTTCATTTTCTTTATTTAGGCACAAACAATAATTGTGCATACAGTTGACGACGCCGTCTACATCAGGCAAATAAACATCCATTCCCATTAAGATTTTTAAATTTTTCTTTTGTGGACTGAGCCTACTCAGCCCCCCAGACACATTTTCAGTCGTGGAAATGCTTGAGTTTTCAAGCAAAGTTGTTTTTTTATCATCATTTTCTTCATTGTTCATATTGTGTTTCCTTTTGCAATTAATTATACCAATTAAATTATTGACTTGACAAGTGATTTTTAATATTAAAATTGTTATAAATATGTACAGAATTAGAAAAATTGCACTTTTGCATACAAAATAACCTATATTGTAGAATATTTATTTGCATTTTATATACCATACAATTAGCGTAAATTATTACACATAGTTGTTAAAAGGCAAAAATTGTGATATAATATATAATTATGATAATTAAGCGACTTGAACTCCAAAATTTTAGAAACTACGAGCATCAAGCCATTGAATTTTCGCCCAATCTAAATGTATTGATAGGCAAAAATGCACAAGGTAAGACCAATCTCGTGGAAGCCATTAATTTTTGTTGTATTGGCAAGAGCCACCGCACATCAAAAGACAAAGAATTGATTAGTTTTGACCGCGAAAATGCACGCATTAAAGTATTTGCACAAAGGTCCGCAGGGGAGAAAACGGTCGAAATAGTTATACCGCGTCAATCAAAAAAAATTGTGCGAATCAACAATATGTCCATTTTGCGTATAGGCGAACTCTTTGGCAATATAAATAGCGTTTTCTTTTCTCCAGAAGATTTAAAACTTGTTAAAGAAAGCCCAATAGATAGGCGTAGATTCATTGACATAGACATTTCTCAATTATCAAAGGTATACTTCTACAATTTGCTTCGCTATGAAAAAATTTTAGCACAACGCAATAAATTATTAAAAAATAGTTTTGACAATACTCAGGCAATGCGTGGACTAGATGTTTGGAATGAACAGTTGGCACAAGTAGGAGCAAAAATCATTCTAGCAAGAATTCATTTTATTGAACATTTGAGCAAACTCTCTAAGAAACAACATTATTTAATCACCGACAATCAAGAAGAACTTACACTCACTTACACAGGTATTCAAGGTAGTAGCGTAGACGAAATTTATAGGCAACTTTTTACAAATTTAGAAAAAAGCACTGAAAAAGATTTACAACTCGGTTACACTACAGTTGGTCCACATAGAGATGACATAAAAATAGTGTGTAATGACATAGACATACGAAGTTTTGGCTCACAGGGACAACAACGCACTGTGGCTTTGTCGCTAAAACTTGCCGAACTTGAAATATTTAAAGACGAATGTGGCGAATACCCTATTTTACTTCTTGACGATGTGCTTAGCGAATTAGATAACAAACGCTGTGAAAAATTGCTTGACAGCATATCAAAGGTACAAACAATATTGACAGGCACAAGTTTTGATTTTGACCGCCCTGTCACAAGATTTTTAATTGATAATGGGCATATAGATAGTATCCTATAATGGTATTTGTCTATATACTTAATCATACAGACAAATAGAATTACTAAGATACTTCATCTCTTAAATTATAAAGGGAACTACCCGTTCCCCTTCACTCCTTTAGGGTAGGATAGCATCCTGCACCTGTGGTCTTAGTTGGTACTAGTACTTACTTTATAAGTTCTTTCAAAGCAGCGACTAATGCCGTACGCAAGTCGACTTGACCTGTGGTCTTGGCGTGTGATTAGGGTGATGCCACCCCGTGGCGTGGTCTTAGTAGGCAATAGCATAAACTTTGTAGGTTCTCTCAAAGCGGTGACCA
>CALWAB010000012.1 GCA_944372745.1 uncultured Clostridia bacterium
TTTTTTTTATTTTTATTTTTTTTTTTTGTTCAAATTTACTTTTTTTTTATTCTCTATTAAAATTTTTTTTTTTATTATTTTTACTTCTTTTTCCCCCCCCCCCCCCCTACTTTTTTATAAAAATACATAATTCACCTCTCGCAATCTTTATTATTAATTATATCACTAAATTAAATAAAAATAAAGCAATTTCTCGCTTTATTTTTTAATAGAATATTCTATAGCCTTTAAAAGCACAACATTTAATGTCATTTAACTATACTTTTAATTTTTTAATATTTATTTATAATAACTTAAAGTATAATTAAAACTTTTATAAATGTTACAAATAAAAATATTTTTTCACTACGGTGATACTATATAAATTAATCTTTTATAAAGCCTTAAAAAATTCTAAAGCAACATTGAAATAATTTATATCCATAGGATATTTATCCTTTGCACGCATTACAAAAGGTATATACAATCTTTTAGTATCCTCTTTCTTCCTAATTATTTCATCTTCACTAAAGTGAGATAATGTAGACATATTGTGAATACGGTCTGCAATTTTGACGAGCGTTGCCGTTCTATCTTGTAAAATTGCATCCAAATATTTATTCATATTTTCGTCATCTTTGTAATTAATATTCTTCTCTTTTGTGAGTAATTGTACACTATGTGCCACATTTTTGTCTGCCAATTCCTCAATATCTTTCTCAGTGCAACCTTCAATATCTTCTATGCAATCGTGTAATAGTGCGGTTGCCATTATGTTTTCATCAAACTTGCCATTATCATACAAAATGTTAGCCACATTTAAACAATGAAAATAGTAATCTTCGCCGTCTTTTCTCATAAAACCATTTTTTGCATTCATTGTATTGATTAAATAATTGTAAGCATTTATTACCTTTTCGCTGTTGAGCGGAATAAGTTTTCGCTTAAAATCAGCTTCATCACTCACAGTATTATAATCTGGCAATTCATTGTCTTTATTTTTATGAAATGTGGTATAAAATAGTATTGCCAATGTGATTATACTTATAATTAAAGGTAAAAGTTGGAAGAAAATAGTTGCTACGCTAGAACTTGAAATTTTCTCATACAATCCACAAATCGAAAAAAGTGCAGTAAAAGCGTACAATAGTATATAGATAAGAGCATTCCTTATAAAATACTTATAGCGCATTTCAAGCAATTCGCTTCTCTTACGACCTTCATTGCCGTGCTTTTTTATATTAGTAAAATGATAGAAGAATTCTTGTAAAAACAACAAAATCAATGTCACAAGGAAGAATATGCAAATCAAAGCATTAAATTCCGTGACTGCACTCAAATACACATAACTAAACCACACACCTGTCGCGACATTTTCACTAAAAGTAGATAAATGCGATGTAATATTTTTATTGCTAAAAAGCAGTTCACAAATTGCAAGCCCAAGAATTGCAATAAAAATCCCTGTAAAATGCACAAATGCAAAAGACATCCCACAAATAAATGCAATAGCACCTATTATAAATAATACTAAACGCGACATTAACATTATTTGCATTTTTAAAGGGTCTTTCTTTGCTTGCTCATACTTGCTTTTATTATAATATTTATATAGAAAATAAGTGATAATATAAGACAATGCAAAAATCATACTTGATGATATTGCAAATATAAAGACACCATTGTCTAAATTAATTCGTTGTTCATCAAAAATGACAAATCCTGCTAGTATTAAAAAGGCAAAAGCAAGTTTTAAAAACAATCTATAAATTATAAGCATTATTTTAGTGCTTTTTTGATTTATATTTGATGATTTTCCCATAAATGCACCCTATAATGTTAAATTATACAACTATATTGTACTTTTTAACCTTTTATCCTTCATATTTTTTAAGTATTCTTTATCTTCTTTGGTTACGCGAAAACTATCACGACACTTGGATACAGTTTTCGCAAGCACAAAATTATTTACATAATTTGATTGCAAAAATTCCAATGTCATATCGCGTTGTTTTATAAAGGCTTCGCACAAATACCACGCCACACACATATTGACATAATATTCTTGTTCACCCTTTAGTTTTTTTATAAGTTCAAAAGATTTTATTGTATATTCATTATTTTTTAAAAATTCAAATAGCATTAACACGCCTATACGCCTAGCATAAGTGCGAGTATCAAATATAAGATTTTGTGCTATTTTGTAGTATCTATCCATTTCCGCATCCTTAATATCAAAATCTAAGGCATCACAACTAGCCCAATTATCTATGTATGGAATATATTTATATAAATACTTTGTAAACAAATCAAAATCTTTAACTTTGGACAAAACTTTAGCAAATATGATGGTATTTTCGTAATGCTCAAAATTTTCTGTTTCTAAATAAGATAAATAATTTCCATTTAAAATCACTTTTGCTATCCTTTTTAAATCAGCAGTTTTTACAACATACATAGGTTGGCTTGTCCTAATGATATTTCGAGTCCATTCTTCTTTCTCTTTATTACTGCACCTTACTAGTTCTGCCTCTATCTCTTCTTTTGTCATACCACACCTAATCTATTATGATTATATCTCCATAAAAAATTTTATTTAAATAATCTAAATTGTCTTGACTTATCCTTTTAGATAAATAATAAAGTCCTCTCACTTGCCTTTGAAAATAATATTCTGTCTCACCTGTTTCTATATTTTTATAAGCACTTACTTCAAATTGATAAGTTCTATTTCCACTTCCGTTTACGGTGATTGTCAAATATGTTTCCCCTATTTTAGCATTTCCATTGTCTTGCTCATCCAAAACATCACTGTATATTTCAATACCCCCAAACCTCGTTTTAAATTCGCTTAATGTATCACTTTCATCATAAAGAACAGCTCTTTCTTCGTCATTTATGATAAAACTCACTAGCGTTGAGGCACTAAACAATTTTATTCCACCTGAACACCCACAGAAAACACAAATAATTAACACAAAAAACGGAATTAAACATAGTCTTTTGTTCATCTTAACCTTACTCTCTTTATATTCCATAGTTTAATAGGCAACCTTATAAAATAAAATATAGTTATAAAATGTAAATAAGTTCAACTCATTATTTATTTTATATTTAAAATGGTTTAATTAAAACGAGCAAATATATCTCATATATACCGCTCGTTCAACTGTTACTTATAACTTAATTTCTTTTTCTATGAAACCTTGCAAATCTTCTATCTTCATAGTCACTTGTGTCATAGTATCTCTATCGCGAACTGTGACAGTATTATCACTCAAAGTTGTATCATCTATTGTAATACAATATGGTGTACCTATCTCATCTTGTCTTCTATAGCGTTTACCGATACTACCTGTCTCATCATAAGTGGCAGAACAGAATTTGCAAATGTTTTGGAAGATTTCTTCCGCTTTCACTGCGTGATTTTTCTTAATCAAAGGCAAAACAGCAATTTTATAAGGTGCTAATGCCTTATGTATTTTTAGCACTACGCGCGTTTGCCCATCTTCTAATGTTTCTTCAGTGTAAGCATCCATAAGCACCGCAAGCGTAAGTCTAGTTAAGCCCACCGCTGGTTCAATACAATATGGTACATACTTTTCATTAGTAACAGGATCAGTGTATTCTAAGTTTACTCCGCTATACTTCATATGTTGATTTAAGTCATAGTCAGTTCTATCAGCAAGCCCCCACAATTCGCCCCAACCAAATGGAAACTCATATTCAAAATCTGTAGTTGCTGCACTATAGAAACACAATTCTTCTTTGCTGTGGTCTCTAAGCCTTAAATTCTCTTTCTTAAGTCCCAGTGACAAAAGAAAATTGTATATAAAGTCTTTCCAATATGCAAACCACTCTAAATCTGTACCGGGTTTACAGAAAAATTCTAATTCCATTTGCTCAAATTCACGCGTACGGAAAATGAAGTTACCAGGAGTGATTTCATTTCTAAAAGATTTACCTATTTGCCCAATCCCAAATGGCACGCGTTTACGCATAGAACGCACAATGTTTTTGAAGTTGACAAACATACCTTGTGCTGTTTCTGGACGCATATACACTTCGCTTGTCTTATCTTCAAGCACCCCTTGAAATGTTTTAAACATTATATTGAATTGTCTTATTGGCGAAAAATCACTTTTGCCACAAATAGGACAATTTATCTTGTGTTCAAAAACAAATTTCTCCAATTCTTCGTCACTTTTGCCATTAGGGTCAAAATCTATCTCTGGGTGCTTCTTCAAATAATTTTCAATTAAGTGGTCAGCACGATGACGAGATTTACAATTTTTGCAATCCATAAGTGGGTCTGTCGCACTCTTAATGTGTCCACTCGCTTCCCACACTTTAGGATTCATTAGTATTGCACTCTCTATAGCCACATTCATTGGATTTTCTTGAATAAATTTCTTGAACCAAGCATCACGAACATTGGACTTCAACAATACACCCAAAGGACCATAATCCCAAGAATTTGCTAAACCACCATATATTTCACTACCTTGAAAGACAAAACCATTGTCTTTACAATAAGCCACTATTTTATCCATTGTAATTTGTTTGTTCATATTAATTCACCTAATTATTCCATCCAAGCCACACCAACTGCTGGCCCTACATGACTTGTCACAACTGGACAAATCAAACCTTCAAGTATTGGGTGATTTGGAAATCTTTCTCTCAATTTTTCTTGAATCATAGCAAAATATTTAGAACCTGCCGCACAACATGCATAAATGCGTTTTGCCGTCTCTGGTACTCTAGCCACCATAAAAGGTATAGCCTTAGCAATACCTAAAACTTTCTTTACACAAGACAATGTATTTTCACGGAAAGATAGCACAGGTTTTATTTTTAAAATTTCACCAAGCACAGCACTTACTTTGCTAAGTCTTCCCCCACGGCGTAAATATTCAAGATTGTCAGGACAGAAACAAATCTCTACTTTTTTAATATTTTCTTTTACATTTGCGACAACTTGTTCGCGACTTAAACCTTTCTCAATGTCTTCCAATGCTTCTATTATGAGCATCAAGCCTTGTTGAGCACAACTTTGTGTGTCTATTACGCTTATTTTATCACTAGCACCATCGACTAAACTCAATGCCGTTGTCGCCCCATTTATCGTTCCAGAAAGCACTGAGCCAATACAAAATACTATAGCTTCATTGCCCTCTTTGACAACTTTTTCATAAGCGTCTGCAAATTCTTGGACAGGTGGTTGCGTTGTCTTAGGAAATTCTTCGCTAGCTAGCATCATATCATAATATTCTTGATATGTATCTGGCGTACTCTCTACATACTCTTTGTCCCCTAAATTTATCTTCAATGATATTACCTTAATGTCATACTTTTCAATCATTTCTTTTGTGACCGCAGCGGTCGAATCTGTTATTATTTTAATCATTTATAAACCTCTTTAAATAGTCTATTATGAAAGTTCTTTTTTTGTTGACAAAATTTAAAAATTCAACGATTTTATGTACTTCATAATTTACTTGTATATTATATTATAATTTAATAAAAAAAACAATCATATTGTATTGCATTCTTAAAATTCTCATAATAATTCTAAATATTGCATTTATGTTTTTTGTCAAAATTTAGATATATATGTCTAATTAAGTCAAAAAACATTTTTCTTTAATTTTTTTGAATAAAATTTAAATAACACCACAAAATAAGACCGAGGAGGTTAATATGAAATTTAGATCAGGCGAAACAGCGCCTCAGTCTGGCCAATACAAAATGGTAGATGAGAATGGCGAAGTTATCAATACTGTAGACCTTCAAAAAGGTCAAACTTTCCCACCTACACCAAGTAGTTCTTGCCATTTTGAACAGGCATAAAAATACCTAAAGACGCACTAAAAATTTAGTGCGTTTTTCATTTTTTGTCATAAAATTAAAAAAACTTAGGTCATAAATTATATTGTAAATTTATTATAGTCATATTTTATTATTTTAAATTAAAGTTTGTGATATTTTGTAAGCACTCAAATTTCATTTATGCTTTAAAACACCCCCGCAAACAAAAATAGGAAGAGAAATCATCTCTTCCTTGTTAACTTCCTTAATTATCTTTCTATCTCAGGTGCTTTGCCTTCTCTAGCCTCATTTTCGCGTCCAATAGTTGTATAAGGACGAACATAAATCTTGTCCATTATATGCAAAGTTGACTGATATTCCACTGACTTCTCTACTTTTTCTTCTTGTGATTCAATTACTTTTTTATTTTCTTTCTCGTAATTCTTTTCTATAACAGTCCAAAGCAAATTATCAAATTTGTCATTATGATTCTTATAATTTCTATAATTTTTTATAGCAAGTGGTTCTACCCCATATTGTGGAATATCATTAAATACATTTATAACATCTCCATAAATGTCACTTTCTATAATGTGATTTGGTTTATCTATTGGTTGTGGAACAACAGCAATGACAACACCATAACCTTCTTCAGCTGTTCTTAAGTCAGTATAACCTAATATTTTTGACTTTTCTAAATCAAAAAGTCCTGCTGCATAGTACGCTGTATGACCATCATCACCTATGCGACGAACAAAACCAACTACTCCAACATTTTTCTTCTTAAAATCTCTAAATAATGCATCTCTAACATCTTTATAAGTTAAATTAAAAGTGTCATTCTCAGCATCAATTTTTGCAATGTAGTCAAAAGCACATTTTTTGTTCTTCTCTACTTCTTGAGCATTGTTAACGCCCATAGCATTTTGAATTTTTGAAATTTCATAACGCCCATAAACCGCAATAGCATCTTCATTTAATTTTTTGAGTTCTTTAATATCCATTATCACACCTTCCTTTCTCGTTGATGTTATTTTAGCATAAATATGCCACTTTGTCAATAGCGAATGGAATTTTAATAAATTATTTGCCAATTTTAATACAATAATGCAATAATTCTACAAAAAGATTAATCTTAAGAAATTATATATACTTGCTTATCTAAAAGTTAAAAACATATTTTAAATTTTACTAAATGCAAAATAAAAAGTGCAAAAATATGTTAACCCCTACATAATTTTGCACTTATATAATCAATTACTCACTTGTAACCCCTGCAAGCACTTGTAATTAATTATCTATTGAAATTTATACTATTATTTTTTTATTAGCATAAATAATTGAAAATTTAAATTTTTATAAAATTTTGTACATTATTTAATTTAATGCAAAAATATTGCATTTAATAATAATTATTTTTTTATTTTAATTTTAAATTCAAAAATTTTAATAAGTTTTCACAATTAAATAATTATTGAATTATTGAAACCACTGCCACTTGTTGCACCTGAAATGATAACTGATTGAGTAGTTGTAGTGTCTGCGTTTGCGGTCATAAATGTGTATGAATTATTGTTGATTGCTCCACCACCGCTAAATGACAATGTATATATGTATGGTTTAGATACTATGATTGTATATGCTGTATCTTTCATTAGTTCTAATGTCACAGTTTGTGAACTGCTGACTACTATTTGTGTCATACTTGTGTAATTCTCTTTTGTCCCATTCATTATGTATATAATTATACCATTAGCATTAGGCGTATTCAATGTGATATTTATGTCAACTGTACTTGTATTTTTTGTCCATATTGCATATAGAGTAGTATTACTACTAAATTGATATGTTTGTCCTGCTGTATACTCTGCTCTTGTTGCTCCACT
>CALWAB010000013.1 GCA_944372745.1 uncultured Clostridia bacterium
TAGTATGCGTATTTTTATTTGTTTTATTTCTTTGAATTATATTTAATTGATTTTTTGAGTTTTTACACCTTAATACACTATTATTTTCTCTTGCACTACAATTTATTAAAGTATAAATTTGTAAATTGTTTTGTTCACTTATTTTAGTAGTATTTCTACTACTTTCTACCCCCCCCCCCCCTTCTCTCCTACATTTCTTTAAAATATTTTCTCGCTCCTTTTTCTCTCGTTTTGTTAATTTTAGTATATCACAAGTAAAATAAAAATATCAACCATTTTTTATGTGATATTTTAATAAATTGATTCATTTTATGAATATATAATAATTTTCTACATTCATTAACCTAAGTTTTTAAAAAGCACTAATCGCTCCCACAATTAATGTATTTGTATTTTATCTTTCAAATACTCATCGCTACAAATATAATAAAAGATTATTATTAATAGAAGCGAAATATGTACAAAGGCATTTAAAATATAACTTACATAGCATAATTTTAAAATTGACTATCACAAATAATGTGAAACTAAATAAATTGCATTCAATACAAAAAATCATAGGATTTAAATTTTCCTATGATTTAAAATGTTATTCAACTTCATAACACCACAAACTGTGAAGATTACAATAATCGTACACATTCAAGACTTTTTCATCTTTATCAAGATAAAAATTAACTACTGGTTGTTGTTCTGGTTGCAATTCTGCGACCTTATAGCCCATATTCGTTTCAAGCACCACAAACTGTATATAATGTTCTGCTGTCATTGGATGCAAAACTTCGCCTATTTGCACATTTGCACAGTTTCCTTCTATTTTTAAAACAGGAATATGTTTTTCCACTGCTCCATCATTTGTATTGGCATTCAATATTTCCATTGGTTCACCACAGCAGAACATTGGCACTTTTGAATCAACAAGTTTTATGGCAATATTGCCACAGTGTTTGCATCTATAAAATACTAGTTTTTTCATTTGTTCACCTCTATACAATTATAAATATATTACTTACTATAGTCAACTAATTTCTTTTACTATTTCATTTCTAGGGGATTTCATCCCCTAGAAACCCACTTGTTATATAGGGGATTTCATCCCCTACAACCCTAGACAAGGACAGGCGTCCTTGACCTAGTGGCTTGGCATGAGGCACTAGCCTGCTTTAGTACTAAAAACTAAAAATATAAATCTTAGTGCGTTCACACGCACTAAGTATTTTTTTTTGTACTTAAGTGGTGTCTAGGTACTTAAACTACGCCATGAGATACATCACTCCCGCTTTGACAAGCACTGAGAATTTTTAGAACTAAACAATGGCTAGGTACTCACCAAAAACTATGGCAGTGCACTATCACACCCGTACGCTAGTACCTTATATCCATTTAGGATTTGTACACAGTGTAGGCACATTCGTGCTATTCTGCACATCTATCACTCTTTGATTGGACGAACCGCGAAATTTTAAGGTATAATCTCTCAAACTTTGCACAAATTCACCGTCAATGAGAATATCGACATATTTTAGCAATTCTTTTACGCCTAACATATTGCTATTTATCAATTCCTCGTATGTATATCCTGTATAAACTGCTAGATGAAGTCCAGATTCTTTAATCATTTTCGCAAGTGGCACAAGGGCTTGTGCTTGGCACATTGGTTCACCGCCCGAAAATGTGACTCCGTCCAATAATGGATTTTTTTTAATTTCACTCATTATTTCATTAGGTGTCATTAATCTTTTTTCTACAAATGGTTGAGTGCCTGCATTGTGGCAACCTTCGCATCGCCTTGGACAGCCCTGCACAAAGACCACATATCTAAGCCCTACGCCGTCAACTATTGAATCATTGACTAGCCCTGCTACATTTATTTTCGTTTCCATTTTTGTCCTTTATTTTCTTAATGGTTGTTTTTCTAGGGAAATTCATCCATTAAAGTCTGTTAGGTGGATTTCATCCCCCTACAACCCTTAGAGGTGGGATGCCCCACCACGGCGTGGTCTTTGGTTGTGTACTTAGCCAAGATTTAGTAATTAAAAATTATATTTAGTGCTTTAATAAGCACTAAGATATAGTTATAAGTTTTTAAGTGCTAGAGTTGGCTAGAATCACACACCAAGACCACAGGTGCAGGACGCTGTCCTGCCCTAAAGGGTGAAGGGAAACGGGTAGTTCCCTTTCAAACTCTAGGGGATGGGAAATCCCCTAGAAATTCCTTAAACAATAACCATAATTATTAATCTAACTTAAGACCGTGCTTAACTCTATCGTGTTCTTCTGCACGCTTAGCATTATTGAATCTATCAAGCGTCCCTACTAAGTAACCTGTTATTCTTCTAATGCGTTCAAATCCGCAATCGCCTTCGTGTTCGTGTCTACCACACTTAGGACAGGTTTCGCCAATAATACCTGTATATCCACACACTGGGTCTCTATCTACAGGGTGATTGATTGAGCCATATCCTATGCCACACTCCTTCATATGTTTAATTACCTTAATAAATGCATCCACATTATTTGTAGTATCCCCGTCTAGTTCCACATAAGTGATATGCCCTGCATTTGTCAATGCGTGATATGGTGCTTCAAGTTCAATTTTCTTGAACGCGGAAATTGGATAGTATACAGGGATATGGAAAGAGTTCGTATAGTATTCCTTGTCCGTTACGCCCTTTATAATGCCATACTTTTTCTTGTCAATATTGACAAATCTTCCAGACAGGCTTTCTGCTGGGGTCGCTAGCAATGTGAAATTGAGTTTGTACTTTTGTGACATCTTATCTGTAAAATCCCTCATATGCCCCACAATTTCTAAGCCCAATTTTTGAGCTTCTTCACTTTCGCCGTGATGCTTACCAATCAATGAAATCAATGTTTCTGCAAGCCCAATAAAGCCGATTGATAATGTACCGTGCTTCAATATTTCTTCTACTGTATCATTAGGTGACAATTTATCTGAATCAATCCATATTCCTTGCCCCATTAAAAATGGATAATTCTTTACACATTTTTTGCATTGAATGGCAAATCTGTCAAGAAGTTGCCTTGCCACTAAATCAAGTTTTTCGTCCAATTTTTTGTAAAAGGCGTCAATGTCCCCTTTTGACTCAATGGCTAAGCGTGGCAAATTGATAGTTGTAAAACTCAAATTCCCCCTACCGAAAGTGATTTCTCTGCTTGGGTCATACACATTGCCAATGACACGAGTACGACAACCCATATAGGCAATTTCTGTTTCTGGATGACCTGGCTTATAGTATTTGAGATTGAAAGGAGCGTCAATAAATGAGAAATTAGGGAAAAGACGCTTTGCACTCACTTTACAAGCGAGTTCAAATAAATCATAATTTGGGTCTGTTTCGTTATAATTGATGCCATCTTTTACCTTAAAAATACTAATTGGGAATATAGGTGTTTCGCCTTGCCCAAGCCCTTTATCCACAGACAAAAGGAGATTTTTGATGACCATTCTACCCTCAGGCGTGGTATCAAGCCCAAAATTGATTGATGAGAATGGCACTTGTGCCCCTGCACGACTGTGCATTGTATTTAAATTGTGGACAAGTGCTTCCATTGCTTGGAATGTCTCATCATCCGTTTCTGTTTCAGCGTGCTTTTGAGCGAACCCATAAATCTTTTCAAAATCTGCATCATTTATTTCGCTAAATTCATTTCTCAAAGCATCTTTAAATTCAATAGTTGGCTTCAATGTTGGACAAAGTCCTGTTTTTTCTTCTATTGATTTGATTCTTGATTTAATGGCTTCTTTGTCATAATCGCCTTCGGTCAATTCGCACGCAGACGCAAAATTATTTATAAAACTGCGTTTGAATGACTTTTTGACACCTTTAGCAAGAGCATAGTCAAAATTAGGTATGCTTTGTCCACCGTGCTGGTCATTTTGATTGGCTTGAATAGCAATACAAGCAAGTGCAGCATAAGTTCTAATGCTATTAGGCTCACGAAGAAAACCGTGTCCTGTCCCAAAACCGCCTTCAAACAACTTGTCTATGTCTATTTGACAACAGGTTTCAGTGAGCGTATAGAAATCAAAATCGTGAATATGTATGTCGCCGTCTTTGTGTGCTTTTGCTTGTTCAGGCGTAAGCACTGACTTTAAAAAGTAGTCTTTAGCCCCTTCAGAGCCAAACTTCAACATCATACCCATAGCGGTATTGCCGTCAATATTCGCATTATCACGCTTTAAATCACTAGATAGAGCATCCACATTGTTGATTTCGTCATAAATCTTCATAAGATTTGTGTTCATTTCGCGAACACGATTTCGTTTTGCACGATACAAAATGTACTCTTTAGCAACATCATTGTAGCCACTTTCCATAAGTACATTTTCTACAGCGTCTTGAATGTCTTCTACGCTTGGGACACTATCGCCAAATTTAGTATTTACAATTTCTTCCGCTTGCCTTGCCAAATTTTTTGCATCTTTAAGAGCATCATTGCGTCCTATGGCATTCATTGCCTTCATAATTGCATTCTCAATTTTTGTAATATCGTACTCACAAAGTCTACCGTCACGCTTTAAAATATTGCTAATCATAACTCCACTCTCCTTTATTCTCAAAAACACAATATATAGTAAAGCTTTAAACATTTTTAACAATATATTGTATTTCTCATCGTCGATAGTCTAACACACTATAATGATGATAGTCAAGTAAAATTACAAAAAATTTTAATAATTTCATAAATTGTAGAAAATGCACAAACTTATAAATTTGTGCATTTTCTACAAAGTTTTATTAATTACCCTAATCTAAGAAAATTGCTTTTACTTAACATATAATTTTGTGGGAGATAAAAAAGCAAAGAAAATAATTCTTTGCTTTTATCTAGTCATATCTTCATCTTTTAGTTCTTTTTCAAGTTCTTTGATTCTTTCTTTTTCTTTTTCGTCACGCTCAGTGAGTCTTGAAGCCATTACATACACTTCGCAATCATCCAATTTTTGTGATACCAAAAGTATTTTTTTACGGCGTTTTTGTGAATGTGGCTTTTTATTTTCATTAATTAGTATTTCATTCGTTTCAACTTCACTATCAGCAGGTACTTCAACTAATTTGAATTCGCCTATAGATGATTCTTTTTGAATGTAATCTTCAAAAACAACTTTTTTATAATATTTAAAATCTGGATATTTCTTTATTGTCTGTGCGAGTTCCGACATCTCATAGTCTTGCACATTCATAAGCGGTGCTAATGCTATTTCCATTTCTGCACTTGCAATAGCTCTATCTATCAAAAAGTTTACTTCTTCTTGAGTTTCGTCTTGCAAGTCATTTAATTTCTTTAATATTTCTTCAGTGTTTGCCTTACTTTTCTCACATATAGTCAATTTCTTTTCCATAACATACCTACCTTATTTTTTAATTGATTTATATTTAACTTTATCTTGAATTTTCAACTGTGTGTTTTGCATTTTTTGCCTTTTTATATGCTTCATTGGTAGCCGCCATTATGCGCCTAACATCATAATAATCAAGCATTAATGAACCTTCTAAGTCTTTTGGTCTATAAGTAATTATTTTTTGTATATTATTTTTATTGCCATAATCAATAGTTCCCCAAACTTCTACCAATCTAGTGTTACTTGATTTAGCACTTTCATTAACATAATAAAACTTACACAGGTTTCCACCTAAATCATAATATCCAGACACTGGTATCATGATATCGTGCACTTTTACAATATTAATGTCATAAATTTGTTTCTTTACATTCCCTTTTAATTCCGTATTTCCACTTTCATAGTGAACAGTAAATGGAATAAATCTTTGTTCAGCTATCAATTTATTAATATCTAATGGTTTATTTGTAATAAAATCATAATAATCATAACTTAATTCATCATTAA
>CALWAB010000014.1 GCA_944372745.1 uncultured Clostridia bacterium
TATTGCCGTTTTTAAGATAGGAGTCTTAATAAGTTCCGCCTTTATTATAGCATAATCATTATTTAAATCAAAGTAATTTACATAGTAATTTGGATTTTCGCTCTCAATTATTACACTTTTATTGTCATTTTCGTGTACTATAGCCTCTAAATCTGTAGACATAACTACAAAATGCGTGTCTTTATCTTCAAATCTAAACATTTGCCCACATTCGCAAATATGTTTGATATTAAAGTCTATAGGATTGGGTATGATTATATTTTTACCCTGTATGTAATATTCCATTATGCCCCTTCTTCTTTCGTTTTATTTGCCCAATCTTTCATTTCTTTTGCATAGACCATTGCGTGTGCGCCAATATTTTCGCCACCTGACAAGCGTGCTATTTCACTCAAAGCCTGTTCATCGCTGAGCCTTTCTATATGACTATAGGTCTTATTGTCCTTCTCATACTTTTCAATACGGTATACAGTGTCTGCCATAGCTACAATTTGTGGCAAGTGAGATATGGTGATAACTTGACAATCGCGTGCTATATGGCTCAATTTGATAGCAATTACTTGCCCAATATGTCCGCTTATACCTGCATCTATTTCGTCATAAATTTGAGTATCTATATTATTGGTTTTAGCAAGTGAAGACTTGAGGGCAAGCATAAATCTTGACAATTCACCACCACTTATTATCTTATTTAAGCATTTTACAGGCTCGCCCAAGTTTGCGGAAAACATAAATTCCACTTTGTCTGCACCTATTGTGGTATAATCACTTTCTTCAAACTGCACTACAAATTGTGACTTGCCCATCCCCAAATCTTTAAGTTGCGATAAAATTTCATTTTGTAATTTTTCAGCATACTTTTTACGAATTGTAGTCAATTTATTAGCTACAACTTGTAATTTAGCCTTAGTTTTGTCTATTTCTACATTCAATTTCGCTAAGATTTCTGTAGAATTCATTAAGCTTTCCAACTCATTCTCTGCGTTATTTAAAGAATCAAGTACTTGTGTTATTGAATTGCCGTATTTCTTTTTTAGCATCTTAATACTATCTAGTCTACTATCAACTTCATTGAATTCTTGCTCATCATAATCACAGGAAGAACTAGCAGAAGTTATTTCCGTAGCAATGTCGTCTAATTCTGCCTCAAGCGAATAAAGTCTATCTATCAAATCTTTCATACTTGGGTCTATTTCTACTATAGACTGCAATTTATTTCTTGCCGTGCCTATGCCAATTCTTGCACTATATTCATCTCCGTCTAAGGCTTGTTTTGCGACATTGTAGGCTTCAGCCAACTTCTCAGCATTGACCATTCGTGCCTTTTTGACTTCCAATTCTTCGTCTTCGCCAACTTGTGGATTAATCATCTTTATTTCATTGATTTGATATTGAAGATAGTCAATTCTATTCATTCGTTCACGCTCATCGCCACCAAGTGCTTTAACTTGTGAATAGAGATTATTTAATTCGTCATAGACTGCTTTATATTCATTGAGTGCGTCTATGACTTCATTCCCGCCATATTCGTCTAACACTTGCAAATGTTTGCGTTCGTCAAGTAAATTTGTGTGTTCAAATTGTCCGTAAACATCTATTAAATTTGTTGTCAATTTTTTTAGCATTGAAAGTGAAACCGCCGTCCCATTGACTTTAATTTCACTTTTGCCATCGACATACATTTTACGCGTGATGATAATATTTTCTTCCGGCTCAATGTCTAATTCTTTTAAAATTTCTGTCAGTTTATCATTTAAATCAACCATAAAATCGGCTGTAACTTTAGCAAAATCTGCACCATTTCTAATTAAAGTTTTGTCCGCACGCGAACCCAATGCAAAACAAAGTGCATTGATAATAATACTCTTACCTGCACCAGTTTCCCCACTCATAACATTTAGTCCGCTCTCAAACTCAATAAACTGCTCTTCTATAAGTGCAATATTTTCCACTTTCAAAGACTTTAACATTTGTATACCCCAATATATAGAAATTTTGTTTTAATAATTATACCACATAACAAAAAAATAGGCAACTTTTTAAGTCGCCTATTCAATGTGTTTTTATAGTTTACATTCAATTAATTTTTTATTGACGCCACACACTCTTTTAATTTTAAAATCAATAAGTGCCATAATCATTCTTTCAATATGTCACACAAAATATTGTTCTCTTACAATTGCCTTTAAATTTATACAACTATAAAACTAAACAAGTTGATTTACCTTAATTAATTACTTACAAACACTATACTATAATGCCATTATTAATCCCTGAAGTTATAGAATTAATATTGTAATTGATAGTAGTATCTGCAAAACTTGTTATATAGATTCGGTTACCAATTTGTGTAAAATTATCACCGGTAACATTCACACTAACATAATAACCACCCACAAATTGTAGTGAATACATTGTACTTGCATAATCTATATAAGATAATTGAAGTGTAATGCTTACATTCGGTGCAATTTGCATTATCAATTCTTCACCTTTATAGATATTTATCAAATAGTATTGTGAAATATCATAATTTTCACAATTTAGTGTCAAATTTAATACTTGTGGTGTAAAGTGTGCATAATATGTTTTATTCCCTGTACTTCCCACATTTATACTAGGTGCAGTACTTGTTATTTGCCCATTACTTGTAGTACTCCATCCTATAAAGTTGTACCCTTGTGGAATAGTTGGCGGGGTAAATGTTGTTACACTCGTCTCAATAGTATACGACTTTGTATTTAAATTGCTAGCGTCATTCCAAACACTAACTTGGTTGTCAATGACTATATAGTATGAAATTGTATAAGACACAGGCGTCCACTGAGCATAAAGCGTAGGTATCACATCCATATAGTATTCAGTACCCATTAAGACTACTCCATCTGCACTTATATATTGTGTCCCACTTGTTTGTGAAGTGTAAAAGCCATTAAATGAGTATCCTAATTTCGTAGGCAATTCGCTTATGCTAAATTGTGTCTTTTGTGGCACTGATTGTGTAACTACTAAGGTTGTAACTGAGCCATTTTCACCGCCATTAGCGTCTAATGTAATAGTAAAATCTTGATATGTCGACTCCCATACAGGATAAAGCGTTGTATTTTCTGTGAGTGTGACACTTGCCCCGCAAGGATAAGTATTCACTCCGTCAGTCCAAGCACTATATGTATACCCTTGTCTTGTAAAAGTCGTATTATTTGCTAAAGTTATGCTTTGCATTTCTGCAAAATTATAACTATCTTCTTGAATTTGAGAATAGTCACCATTGTCTATTGTATATGTCACATTGACATTACTTAAAGCCCTTAATATAGGATATCCGTCATTAACATTGGGATTTAAACCCCAAGTATCATTAAAATCCCAAGGGTGGTTTGCATACCAAGTCAATAAAGTGCCGTCTACAGTAAAACCATTTGTAAACGCACTTTCAGTCTTAAGATAGTCACCTAAATTCGCAACTTCAACACCTAATTCATAAACTGTGGCACCTGCGGTATCTATAGGAGAATAATAACGTCCATAACCATCTGGTGATATATTTAATGCAGTTATCTCGCGTTTAGGCAAACCTATTTCTGAACCACCACCACTAGCACTTAGAAATTTCCCTAAGATACCCCCTATATGTGAATTTGCTTGATTATTACCTTGACTGACAATTTCTCCGTTTATATGAAAAGCACTGCTTGTTGATGAACTAGCTCCTAAACCTATAATTCCACCCACTGAAGTAGAAGTATTGGTAGAAATACCACTTAATTTACCTTTATTATAAACATTGTAATACGAACCATGCATACTATAGCCTGCAATACCTCCCACATATATAGATGTATTATCACTTACAATTTCAATATCTCCTACATTATAACTATTCATTATAGTTGCTGTATCCCCATTTCCAATGAGACCACCAGTTTCTTCACAATTCTCACCATATATATTCCCAAAGTTACAACAATTTTCGATTTGCCCACTAGTCCAACCTACAATACCGCCAACAAATCTCGCAGTATTAATAGTTAAATCTCCCACATTGTAACTATTATAAATAGTACTTGTGTATCCTGCAATACCACCGACATATTCTGCACTATTAACAGTCAAACCATTCAACCAGTCTACACCTAAATTTTCGATAGAACCACTTCCAACATAACCAAATACTCCGACATAATCTATATCACTTATTGTTATGGCTCGTGTAAATGTGATACGATAATAATTTCCGTTAAAATTTCC
>CALWAB010000015.1 GCA_944372745.1 uncultured Clostridia bacterium
TTTTATTCTGCAAGTTTGAAAATTGATTGAATATTTCTTTTAATTTTTATGTTTTATTTAGTTCTTTTTTAATCCAAAACATTATTATATTTACAATATAATCTACTTGTGATTCATTTAATTGTATATTTTGCGGTATTTTGTGCCATTTATATAGGCATTCTCTACAACAAGTAGCAGTGGCGTGTTGTGCAATAAATACTGGATGTCCACGCATAGGCGTTTGTTTGCCATCGTTCATAATCACGGCAGGGGATAATCTTTTAATGATGAAATCATAGGCATGCTGGCGTATAGTGTCAAAGCCTTTTTTGTTTATATATTCAAAGTCTTTATCCTTCAAATGAAAAGAACTTCGAAATTTTGATTTATTTAATTTTTCTATTATGTTTTGTATGTCATCCATATCTATACCCAATTAATTATAATATATTTTGTTAAATTTGTCTAATATTTGAGAGGCTAAATGCTTTTATAAGTAATTAATTTTTTAATGTTAATTATGATTAACCCGCTTAAATTCTTGTTTATTTATATGTATATACAAATGTACATATTGGCATAATTTATTAGAAAACCAATATTTTGACTTGTCATTAAATGAATTTTTTGCTATAATAATATTTATGAAATACATAAGAAAACAACTTACAAATTTAGCCAGTGGTATTATTTATATAATAGTTGGTCTAATTTTAATATTTTTTAGTGATTTTATTACTCCATCAGTGACTTATATATTTGGTGGTTTGCTTATTTTTAATGCAGTTATTGGGATAATACAATATTTTCTTAACAAAGCGTATAAATATGAAGATAATACTAGTATTCAAGGAGTAGTACTCAATATGGCACTTGGGGTGCTATTTATAGTATATCATGAATTAGGTATGACTTTGTTTGCATTGTTTTGGGGATTGCATGCTGTTGTTAATGCTTTTGAAGGATTTCATAAGACCGCTTATGCTTTGCAAAATAAACAAAGATGGGTGTACGAATTAGTAGGGGCAATTGTCGAATTGGTATTGGGTATTATGCTCTTTATAGAATTTGGTGAAGGAATTAGTACGCATTTGATGCTGTTGGGCTTTTACTTTGCTTTTGTTGGTGTTTTTGCTATATTTGGAATAGATGTTAAGAAAAAAGAAAAACAAACGACAAGGCCTCAAGACGATTTAGATTATAGAGAATAAGGAAGATAAAATGACGGATATAGAATTTAGAAGAATTTTAGACTTACATGAATTATGTTGTAGGCTAAAAAAGACATTGAGAACAGGTTGGATTAATTGGCAAGTTAGAGACGATAGAATAGAAAGTGTGGCAGAGCATATTTTTGGTACTTGTATGCTCGCCGTAGGTGTATTTTCTACTGAAAAATTTGACATAGACATAAACAAGGTTATTACAATGATTATGCTTCATGAAACGGAAGAAATTATTATTGGCGATATTACAATGTTCGATTATGAAAAATTGAAAACAAAGAAAATAGATGGGCATCAAGCAGTATTAGAAGTCTTTAAAGATTTTCCTAATGCTGAGCATTTCCTTTCTATTATAGAAGAATTTGAAGCCAACAAAACGCCAGAGGCACGCTTTGCAAAAATGTGTGATAAATTTGAAGCAGATTTGCAAGCTCGGCTTTATGAAGGCAAATATGCAATTAGTGATGTTGAAGATAGATTCTTTAAAGACCAAAGAACAATAGATGAAATAAACGCTGGCTATGATACAGTTAGCGAACAATTTTTGCAGAATGATATGCCACGCTATGACGGAGTGTTCAAAGAAATGGCAGATTATTTAAAAGACATAGAAAAGCAAGAAAAAGCAAACTACAATAGAATGGAAAATAGATTTTAGAGGAATATATGAAATTAAAGAGATTTCACTTTGATATAAAGAATCTCAATGGGAGTAATATAGTCATTGTCGGACAAGACGCTATACATATAAAATCAGTAATGCGACTTAAGGTGAATGACGAAATTATTGCTGTGTGTGGAGATGGTAAAGACTATCATTCAAAAATAATTGACATACAAAATGAAAAAATAGTATGTCAAATTTTAAATATTTCTAATAACCAAGCAGATGCTAAAATAAATGTAACATTATATCAAGCTTTATTGAAGGCTGATAAATTGGATTTAGTCGTACAAAAAGCAACTGAACTAGGTATTAAAAATATTACACTATTTGAAAGTGAATTTTGTGTGGCGAAATGGCAGGGAAACAATAATAAAATAGATAGATTAAATAAAATATCCCTAGAAGCAACTAAACAATGTGGGCGAAGTGAGCCTATTAATATAAAAGCAGGTTACAGATTTAATGATATTGTAAATGAGCTTAAAAATTACGATTGTGTAATATTCGCTTACGAAAATGCTCAAGATTTGCGTATTAGTGATATAAAGGGCGAATTTGAAAACATAGCTATAATTATAGGAAGCGAAGGGGGATTTTCTCAAAGCGAAAGCAACGATTTGGTATCTAAAGAAAATGTATATTGTGTGAGTTTAGGTAAAAGGGTCTTGCGAGCAGAAACAGCATCTATTGTGGCAAGTGCAATAGTAATGGAACATTTTGAAAAGTAAAAAATATAGGACAAAAGAAAATGAATGTATATATTAAGAAAATGGGATGTAAAGTTAATGAATACGAAGCATCCAGCATTATGACTGAATTAGAAAACTATGGGCATAAAGAAGTGATGAAAATAGAAGATGCCGACATAGCAATATTATTTACTTGTGCTGTCACTAACGAAGCCGAGTCTAAATCAAGACAAGTGGCTTCTAAGATTTACAAAGCAAATAATGACATAAGGATAATAGTATGTGGTTGTTCTGCTCAAAACAATGCTGAACAATTCGCAAAGAAAAATAATGTTGTTGCAGTATTTGGAATGAACAAGCGAGATATTATAAATTGCGTAAATAATATAGATAAGTTAAATAATAGCCCATTAATAGATTGTTCTATAAGCGAGCATTATGACGATTATGTCATACCTTGTATGAATAAGACTAGACATTTTGTTAAAATACAAGACGGATGCAATAATTTTTGTTCTTATTGTTTAATCCCATATATAAGAGGGCGTTCGCGTTCAAGACCATTGAATGAAGTCGTGAACGAAATTCGCGTGGCGTCTATAAATTCAAAAGAAGTAGTTATAACAGGGATTGATGTATCTGACTATAGGACTGATAAGGGAGAAACTTTGTTAGATTTAGTTAAAGCTCTAAGAGATATTGATATAAGGTTAAGATTTAGTTCGCTTGAATGTAATATAATAAATGAAGACTTTTTAAAAGCATTGAAAGATTGTGCAAACTTTTGTCCGCATTTTCATCTACCACTCCAGAGTGGTGCTAACAATACCCTTAAATCTATGAATAGACACTATACAAAAGAAATGTTTTTAGATAAGGTGGAACTTATAAGAAAATACTTTGGTGATTGTGGTATGACAACAGATGTCATAGTTGGCTTCCCAACTGAAACACAAGCAGACTTTGAAGAAACTATTGACACAATTAAAAAAGCCAACTTTAGCGATATACACGCATTTGCTTATTCAAAAAGAAAGGGTACGGCTATAACTAAAATAGCAAAAGAATTACCAAGCGATGTAGTGAATGCTAGACAACAAATATTGCTTAATTTAAAACAAGAATTACATAAGTCGTTTTTGATTAGACATATCAATACTATTGGGGAGATTCTTACTGAGAATATTAAAGGAAATTATATTACAGGATATACAAAAGAATATATAAAAGTGATTTTGCCAAAAGAACAAGCAGGACCATCTCAAATTGTAAAAGTTCAATTAATTGACATTGTGGGGAATGAAATGCTTGCTAAAAAAATTTAATATTTGATATAATTAATTTAGGAATATATAAAGAGGTGATATAATTATGGAAGATTGTTTGTTTTGTAAGTTTGCAAAAGAGCATAATGCTAAAGTGTATGATGATGATTTATTTTATATAATTAAGGATATTAATCCGCAAGCACCATTGCATTATTTAGCAATACCTAAACATCATTTTAAGTATCTCACTGAAATGACAAGTATAGATACAGAAAATTTAGGGAAAATATTTGCAAAAATTAGTGAAATGTCTATAAATGTACTCCACTTGGACGGCGGTTATAGATTGGTAATCAATCAAGGGGATAACGCGGGGCAAACTATGCCACACTTACACATACATATATTAGGTGGTAAAGAAATGGGCTGGAGTCCAGCATAAATTTAAATCAATATTCTATTATATAAAAAGAATTTGCAAGGGTACATTTTCATTTAAGTTAATAATATACAGCTTTTAAAAATATATAAATAAAACATTTGCATTAAATAATCAATTTGTGTTATAATAAATTATAATTAAACATTTATTGTGAATCTAATGTAAATGTTTTTTATGTTAATAAAATTTATTGGCATTTTAATGTAAAATAAAT
>CALWAB010000016.1 GCA_944372745.1 uncultured Clostridia bacterium
CTTGCCATGGTCAACGTGTGCGATTATGGCTACATTTCTAATTTGCATGTTTTCACTTCCCTTTTTTTACCTAGTGTATTATAGCACTTAGTGTTTTTCTTGTCTATGTTTTTACATTAAAAAAAGGAAGTTTTTCTTCCTATTTTATGTAGTTTTTTATTGCTTCCACTTTATCTGTTTTTTCCCAGTTAAAGTCTTTTTGACCAAAGTGACCATATGCAGCAGTTTTTTTGTATATTGGTTTTTTTAAATCTAATTCTTTTATTATGTTACTAGGTCTAAAATCAAATACATTGTTAATAACTTCTTCTATTTTATCTTCACTTATTTTTGCAGTATTGTACGTGTTAACGTATATTGATATTGGTTTTGCTACTCCTATTGCATATGACACTTGTATTTCGCATTTATCTGCTAAACCAGCCGCAACTATATTTTTGGCAACATATCTTGCATAATAAGCTGCGCTTCTATCTACTTTTGTATAATCTTTTCCACTGAATGCTCCGCCACCATGACTACAGCTTCCACCATATGTATCAACAATTATTTTTCTTCCAGTTAACCCTGAATCTCCTGCTGGACCTCCTATTACAAATCTTCCTGTTGGATTTATATATATTAACGTTTTATCGTCTATTAAATCATTAGGCACAACAGGCATAATTACTTCTCTTTTTATATCCTCTTTCATTTGATCGAGTGAAACTTCGGGATCGTGTTGATTAGATATAACAATTGTATTAATTCTTACCGGTTTATCATTTTCATATTCTACTGTAACTTGTGTTTTTCCATCTGGTCTTAAATATGGTAGTGTTTTATTTTTTCTAACTTCTGTTAATTTTCTTGCTAATTTATGTGCTAAAGATATAGGTAGTGGCATTAGTTCTTCAGTTTCGTTTGTAGCATAACCAAACATCATTCCTTGATCACCTGCTCCACGTTCTACTTCTCCGCCCTCTTTAGTTTCTAATGAGTTATCAACACCTAATGCAATATCACTTGATTGTTTATTTAATTCTATTCTTATAGGACATGTGTTTCCATTAAATCCATATTCATCTTTGTCGTAACCTATATTTATTATTGTATCTCTTGCAACTTTTTCAACATCTACTTTTCCATTGCTTGTTATTTCTCCCATTATTAATACGCCTTTACAAGATATTGCGGTTTCACACGCCACTCTTGAATTTTCATCTTGGCTTAAATAGGCATCTAATATGCTATCTGATATTTGATCAGCCACTTTATCTGGATGTCCTTCTGTAACTGATTCTGATGTAAATAATTTTTTCATATATTACCTCCTTTTTAACTTATTAAGAAAAAAGCTTAAGGTATATTCCTTAAGCTTTTATTTATCTTATCTTTCGGATTATACCGCAGGAATTAGCACCACACTTTATTAGTAGGTTGCTGGGTTTCGCAGGGCCTGTTCCCTCCACTCCTCTTAATAAGTTATTTTATTTATTTACATATTTAATTATATTACTTTATTTAATTCTTATCAATTGTTTTTAATATTTTTTATGTAAATATTACATTTTGTACTTTTTATTTATAGAATTATATAATTCTAAAAGTAATGGATTATTACTTGTTAAATTTTCTCCTATTTCCATTACCATATTTTCACTGTTAATAAATGGATATGAATTTATTTCTATACCTTCAAAATGATAATCTATTCTTCTGAATGTTCTTATAAATTTATCCGATAAGTTTCTTTGTATTTCTACGTGTTTATTATACTGGAGTTCTAAATATTGTTCTGCATTTTCTTTATGTTTGCTACTTCTATAAAAGGCAATTTCTTTGGCATTCCATCTAACAGGTAAATAAGGAATTACTTCTATTGTATCTATACCATGTTTTTTTAGTAATGAAATTGCAAGTGTTGCTGATATTAATGTTGAAGGTGTTACCCCAGTTAAATTTTCTGGATTATTTATGTTATCGGTTGATTCATGTTCTAAATTTAATCCTTCATTTACCTTGTACATAGCTCGATTTAGTTTTTTATCTCTTGTTAGTTTTGTTATGTTTTGTATTGCGTAAATGTACGCCTTACCATCACTTATTCCGTATCTAACTACTGGTAACGGATTTTCATTAATTCTAAATTGTATATAATATGGCGTTTCGTTAAACATCTCGTCTTTTATTATTTCGTATGTTATTTTTCCAATACTTGTTTCATTGATAAAATTAGCATCTGATAACCCATGTTCGTCAAAAAAATTTATTCGCTTATGAAGATATTCGCATGGGTTTAAAAAGTCTTCACTCGTAGCATTACTCCATAGAAGCGCGATGACACTTTTTAAATACTCATCTCCGTAACTTGGCATGTCTTTAGTATACTCAGTACCATAAAAAACGTTGCCATAAAATTCTATGGCTTTTACGGTGTATTCTAAAAGTAAGTTATCAAATTTTTCTTTATCTTTTATTATTAGAGTCGGCACTAGTGTGTGTGGCGCTTGAATATTATTATTGGTTACTTTCTTTTGTTCGATTATTGTATTAAAACCGACATTAAATATAAAGAATGCCTCAATTTTTCCAAAAGATGCTTCTGGAATTATTTTATTATAAAAAATTTCTAATATTTCATTCTCCATAATCTTACTCTTTTTCATGTATTATGTTATATATACATGAGTAACTCCTTTTACTATAAAATTTTGCAAATTTTCTGATACTAGCACTTGATTTACTGTATAAAAATTTTATCTTTTGCTTTTCTTCTTCGCTGATTGCGTTATATGGTTTTTTATTTTTGTTTCCGTGTTCAATCTTAATTGTTCTGTTTTTTATTTCTTTTTGCAGTTGAAAGAGATACTTTACATGATATCCCGTTTGAATAGATATTTCTTCAAACGTATAGTATGATTTTTTGTTTAATTTCTCATTGATTAGTTTTATTGCTAATTGTTTATTTTTCTTCATATTTTACCTTCTTAATAATATTTTATATCAAAAGTAATATATTTGCAAGATAATCAATGATGTGTAAATTTATGTAAAATAAAAAAGTCTTGTTGACTTTTATTCTTATTAGTGGGGCGTAATGTGGGAATCGAACCCACGCATGCCAGTGCCACAAACTGGTGTGTTAACCACTTCACCAATTACGCCATATATTTGATATATCAGTTCTTTGATATTATATCAATATATATTTATTTAAAAAAAAATATTGGCAACTTGCTATTTTCGCTTACACTATCTTCGCCGTTAAAGTGCTTAACTTCTGTGTTCGGGATGGGAACAGGTGTATCCACTTTGCTATCGTCACCAATAAAATTTATTTATTATATTATACAATATTTGTTCTTTCAAAACAAGATAATGTGAATAATCAAATTAAAATTAGTTAAATTGTCGATCTATTAGTATTAGTCAGCTCAAAATATCACTATTCTTCCACCTCTAACCTATCAACCTCGTAGTCTACAAGGGATCTTATTTCTTAAAGAAAGGGAAAACTCATCTTGAGGAGGGCTTCCCGCTTAGATGCTTTCAGTGGTTATCCCTTCCGCACATAGCTACTCTGCACTGCCACTGGCGTGACAACAGATACACCATCGGTACGTCCATCCCGGTCCTCTCGTACTAAGGATAGCTCCTCTCAATTTTCCAGCGCCCACGACGGATAGGGACCGAACTGTCTCACGACGTTCTGAACCCAGCTCGCGTGCCGTTTTAATGGGCGAACAGCCCAACCCTTGGAAGCGACTACACCTCCAGGATACGACGAGCCGACATCGAGGTGCCAATCCCCACCGTCTATATGAACTATTGGGTGGGATCAGCCTGTTATCCCCAGGGTAACTTTTATCCGTTAAGCAACGACCATTCCATTCTGAATCGCCAGATCACTATGCCCTGCTTTCGCATCTGCTTGACTTGTAGGTCTCGCAGTTAAGCTCCCTTCTGCCATTACACTCTACGAATGATTTCCAACCATTCTGAGGGAACCTTTGGGCGCCTCCGTTACTTTTTGGGAGGCGACCGCCCCAGTCAAACTACCCACCAGACACTGTCTCCCACCCAGATAATGAGTGTAGGTTAGAAATCAAACATATTTAGGGTGGTATTCCAAGGTTGACTCCGTTAAAGCTAGCGCTCTAACATCAAAGTCTCCCACCTATCCTCTACAAAATACGTCTGATTTCAATATCAAGCTGTAGTAAAGCTCCATGGGGTCTTTCCGTCCTGTCGCGGGTAACCTGCATTTTCACAGGTATTAAGATTTCACCGAGTCTATGGTTGAGACAGTATCCAGATCATTACGCCTTTCGTGCGGGTCAGAACTTACCTGACAAGGAATTTCGCTA
>CALWAB010000017.1 GCA_944372745.1 uncultured Clostridia bacterium
ATTGAAAATTGTGGATTATTTTTCTAGTTCTTTAGATTATTTTGAAAGAAAAATTGATATGTTTGAATGTTAAGTGGATAAATATAATATTTCTTTTTATAAAAATCTTCGTCAAGAAATGACTAAACAAAAATAACTATTAATAAAATATGCAGTGATTTAGGTTTTTCTACTACAAACTTTGAAAGATGGGCAAAAGGTATGCTACCTACTTATGAGAATTTAATTGCAATAGTTGACTATTTGGATTGTTCTATAGATGAAATTTTAGGAAGAAATTATATTATCAAGGTTCACTTCATATTTAGTGATACTTTCTTTTAATTTAAGATTTTTTTAACAAAATATTAATGTAAGTCGTACTATACTAATTATAGGAGGCAAACATTATGGACATTAAATTCACGGCAGGGAAGGACTATCCTGAAATAGTGGGGGCTAAGCCTTGTGAAAGAACTGTAAGACTTCTTTATGATTTGAGAAGCGGGCGTGAAAGCGAACTCACTGCAATACTGCAATACATTTATCAAAATGAAGTGCTTGCAAAATGCAATAAGGAAGTTGCATTTATTTTAGAGAAAATTGCTATAGTTGAAATGCACCATTTGGAATTATTGGGTGATGCTATCATTGCCTTTGGGGGTAAGCCTTGTTATATAGATAGCGATGGATTTGACTACAATACTTCAAGCGTTGCATATTACACAGATTTGAGAAGCATACTAGAAAAAGATATCAAAGACGAAGAATTTGCCGTGCAAGCGTATAGACATACTGCACAAATGGTCGACAATGAGAGCCTAAGAGAACTTCTCAATGCCATAGCTGATGACGAATGTGTACATATAAAGATTTTGACCGCACTTTTAGATGATATGAATGTTTATAAATCTTTTTAAAGCAATCTTGACAATGTAGACGAGAAATTTTAGGAGATATCACATCTCCTATTTTTTTGTTTAAGTTTGACATTATTAAATGTTTACTGAATTGCATCTTTTTAAATTTAGTTAATATATTTGCATTTTGCCTTTTAAAGTGTTAAACTCTATTTAAAGGAGAATTTATGGAAGCGAGAGAAAAATCATTTAATTTTATTACTAAAGAGAAGAAAATTGTCATACCATTCTTTCAAAGGTCTTATGTGTGGAGTGAAGAAAATTGGAAAGATTTATTGGATGATTTAACGAAAGATAAAAGTCATTTTTTAGGTTCTATAATAATCAAACAGCACAAACGAACAGGAGAAGTAAATGAAGCCATTGTCATTGATGGGCAACAGCGGTTGACGACTTTGAGTATATTGCTAAAGGCTATTTATGATTGCTTTGATAGTGATTTACAAGATAATACTGCCGATAAGATTCGCAACTGCTTATTTTATAAGGTGGAAGATACCGACAAAGATTGGTTAATTAAAATACAACATTCGCGAGTGGACAGCGAAAATTATGAGAAAGTGGTAAATGGACAAGTACCACCAGAAGTAGAAAATGAGCCTAAGATTATAGCGTGTTATCATTATTTTGTTGATAGATTGAGTAAAATGAGCTTAGAAGATAGGAAAAAACTTTTCAATAGAATACTAAATGAAGACAACAAAATGCTTGTGGTCATTGATATAAATGGCAATGAAGACGAACAGACAATTTTTGATACTATTAACACTGCAGGCGTCAAATTGACTTGTGCCGATTCTATCAAAAATAATATATTCCAAAAGGGTTTTGAACTATTTGGGAATAATTCACCTAAAGTAGCGGAATTATATGATGAGAATTGGGACAAAGTGTTTTTACTAGATGAAGACACAGTCAATTTTTGGAGTGAGTTAAAAACCACAGGTAGATTTACAAGGACAAACATTGAGATATTCCTTCAAGCGTATGCAGTCATCAAAGGAATTTATGACCCAACAAGTGACACATTGTCTAGTTTAACTGCAAATTACAAAGAATATTTTAAAGATATTTCAAAAGAAAACTATGAACGCGAACTAAAAGAAATCAAAGAATATGCTAAATTGTATAAAAATAAAATAATCAATTGCGATAAAAATGACGAGTATTCGTGCAAGGATACCGTTCGTAGATTATTCCACATTTTACAAGTCAATGAGATTACCACTTTCCACGCTTATATATTGTATCTATTTTATAAATATGATAAGGACGAAAACACTTTGATACAGAAACTTTTAGATTTAGAAAAATATGTGGTTTATAATTCCCTTACGCAAGCCACAGAAAAAATAAAAAATTACAATAAAATATGTGTAGAATTTATCAAAGGTGATAAAGACCCTAAAAGCGATATGGACGACATTTCAAATCAAAAGATAATTAATGGGCTTCAAAATATATCAAATAAACAGGCGACATTGTGGTTATTTTATATAGAGTTATATAGAAGAATGTGCGAAGGCAAGCACGATAGAGAGTCATTAAACTATATTTTTACGCTTGAACACATAATGCCACAAAAGTGGGAAGAACATTGGGGCAATGTGCAAATTGTTGACGAAAGCGGAAAACCAATAGAAGACAAAATCGAAGCAAAAAATAAGAGAGATAGTATAATCAAATCAATAGGGAATATGACCTTATTGCGTTCTAAATTAAATTCTTCAATTAGCAATAATTCATTGGATATTAAAATCAATGGTGATGGAAGAAAAAAGGGCATCAAAGAATATACAGAATTGACAATAACCACAAGAGATGTTATAGACAAATATAATAGTGGTACAATATGGAACGAGAAAACTATTTATGATAGAACTGTAGAATTGGCAAACGAAATAAGGGATTGTTGGAATATAAAGTAGTATGTCAAAAAATGGCGATTAAATTGGTTGGTTATAAATCAATCATATTTAAAAAAAATCAATATGTAATTATTATGTAAAATAAAATGCTTAAGCCCATTTATAAAACTTTTAAAATCTATCATAAAAAATAATCTTTCGCATATACATAAACTAGAGGTTATTATGGAAAAATATGACGATAGATTAGACGGATTCTCACAAAATGAATATGACAAATTGGCACAAGCATATTCGGCACAAAATGGCGAACTCAATGGCGTATTGATAGAAAATGCACAATTTTTAGATGCACGCGACAATCAAGATATTAAGCCATTTAATGAAGACAATTTTATTTATAGTGGTGTCCAGACGCAAAATGCTGAAGTGGTGAAAAGTGATGTAAAGCCATTTGATGATGACATAGTCGCTCCTACGCCACAAGTGTCTTATCTAGGACTGAATGACAATGAACGCAAGTGGCTGAATGACTTAATACAAGACCTAGAGCAATATTATAATAATGATTATGGTTTGAGTGAGTACTTGGATGGGCAAACGCAAGAGATAGAGCGTCCAATTTTGTACTTTGTCAGCAAGAATAAAATACTTTCAAAAATTGTCAACCTATTATGTTCTATTTTTGACAAAGCACGCCTAAATAAAGAATTGAATAGCCTTGTTTTAGCACTCATATCTCTTTCAAAAGTAGTCAACGCTAAATAAAAAATATAATATTTATTATGTAGTAAATACTAAAATTATACAGTATTATAAGAATTTTAAAATATATAAAATTAAATAACACATATACAAAAAGGTTTTCTTTGATAAGAGAGCCTTTTAATATAGAGTGTTAATACTATATTAATAATGTTAAAAGGCATTTAGATGCTTTATAGTATAAAAAATTAAAAAATAAACATACTACTAATATGGATGAAAAGAAGCAAATTGATAAGACGGCGGAAGAATTGAGTGAGGCTGAACGCGAAATCTTAGAAGAACACACAAATAAAATTGCCACTCAATTAAACCATTATATTAATTTAAAAAGAAAAAAGTTGTATTTGAAGAAAAAATTAAAGCACACTCAAATTGAAGAAATTAAAAATGAATTGAGTGATAAAAATATAAGTACTTGACTAAATGATTTATTGTATAGTATTTATGTATTATAAATTTTTAGATAATAAGTGCTATAAACAAACATATTAAATTGTGTATACGAAATTTGCAATCATCATAGGGTATGATTGCTTTTTTTGTAGTATTTTGATACAATATATAAGATTGAAAAGAAATTTTGCAAATTTTAAGTGGGGGAATT
>CALWAB010000018.1 GCA_944372745.1 uncultured Clostridia bacterium
TAAAAGATGCACTAGAAAAATTAAAACTCAATGATTCATCTCTACAAGTACAACCAGAAGTATCGCAAGCATTGGGTTTTGGATTTCGATGTGGTTTTTTGGGCTTGCTTCATATGGAAGTCATAACAGAACGCATTGAAAGGGAATTTAATATAAGTGTCATAACGACAGCCCCAAATGTCAACTACAAAGTTTATAAAACAAATGGTGAAGTCATTGAAGTATCAAATCCTGTAAATTTACCTAAGCCAGTAGAAATAGACCATATTGAAGAGCCTTATGTAAAATTGCATGTATATCTACCATCTGAATATGTAGGTTCAATTATGGACTTATGCCAAGAAAAAAGGGCAACATTCATAGATATGCAGTATGTAGATAGCAAACGCGTCAAATTGATATATGACATACCATTGAATGAAATAATATATGATTTCTTTGACCAACTCAAATCGCGTTCAAAAGGCTACGGAAGTTTAGATTACGAAATGAGCGATTACAGACCAAGTGATTTGGTGAAATTGGACATATTGCTAAATAATGAAATTTGTGATGCCTTAAGCATAATTGTACACAAAGATAAAGCGTATGCTAGGGGCAGAAGCATAACAGAAAAATTGAAAGAAGTCATTCCGCGACAAATGTTTGAGGTCCCAGTGCAAGCGTGCATAGGTAATAAAGTAATAGCAAGAGAAACAATTAAAGCGTATCGAAAAGATGTCTTAGCAAAGTGCTATGGCGGGGATATAACGCGTAAAAGAAAGCTTCTAGAAAAACAAAAAGAAGGTAAGAAGAAGATGAGAAAAATAGGCTCAGTGGAATTGCCTAGCGAAGCATTCTTGTCTATCTTAAAAACAAATTAATGAAAAGTCTGTATATCCATATTCCATTTTGTGAAAGTAAATGCTCATATTGTGATTTTTGTAGCTTTGTATCTAATGAAGAAATAAAAGAACAGTATGTTAAAAAGTTATGTACTGAAATAAGGGCAAAGGGGACAAGCGAACGCCTTTATAGTATCTTTATAGGTGGCGGTACACCAAGCGTCTTAAGCATTAAACAAATCGAAAAAATAATAAATGCAGTGCAAACTTCTTTTATTTTAAACGAAAATATTGAAATCTCAATAGAGAGCAATCCTAACTCGCTAAGCATTGATAAATTACAAGCTTATAAAGATTTAGGCATAAATCGCATAAGCGTAGGCGTACAATCGCTCGATAATAAAGTTTTAGAAACAATAGGCAGAATACACAAAGCGGAAGATGTCTATAAAATTGCTCCGCACTTAAGCAAGTATATTCCTAATTATAATTTTGATATAATGATTGGCTTGCCTTGTCAAGACAATATAAGCGTTCAGCAAACATTAAATAATTTGATTGCGTTTGACCCTACACATATATCAATGTACTCACTAATTTTAGAGAACAATACGCCTTTGTTTAATAGGGTAAAAAATAAACAGATTGTATTGCCGAATGAAGATGAAGTAGTTGAACAATATGAGTTAGGTAATCAAATATTAAGTAGTAATGGATATGAGCGTTATGAAATATCTAATTTTGCTAAAAATGGCTATGAGTGTAAACACAATTTGCATTATTGGGAGTGTGGCGAATATATTGGGGTGGGGCTGAGTGCCCATTCATATTTAGCAGGTAAACGCTTTTGTAATACTCAAAATATGAGAGAGTATTTAAAAGGTGATTATAAACCAGTTTATGTAGAAGAACTAACAAATGATGAAAAAATAGAAGAATATATTATGCTCTCGCTTAGAACTTCAAAAGGGCTAAATTTAAGCAAATTGCAAAAAGAATTAAAATATGATTTATTGATTAAAAAGCAAAAAGAAATCAAATGGCTAATTCAAAATAATTTTATAGAAAAGCAGGGTAATTTTATAAGAATACTTCCAGATAAATTTTATGTGAGTAACGCCATAATAGAAAAATTAATATAAAGTCGAAAAAATAGAATACTCAATATTATGCGTATTCTAAAAATAAAATACACTACATATAGGGGTGAACAATGAAATTGAAACCGACTGTCGCAATAGTAGGAAGACCAAATGTTGGGAAAAGCACGCTATTTAACCGCCTAGTTGGTAAGCGTGTGAGCATAGTCAAAGACGAACCTAATGTCACGCGTGATAGAGTCATAATGGACGCTGAATGGCTCAATTATAAGTTTACATTAGTCGATACAGGTGGACTAGAATTAAAAAGCCAAGATGAGATGCACAAGCACATTGTGTACCAAGCAAAACTCGCTATAGATGTGGCAGATGTTATAGTCTTTATGGTTGACGGCAAACAAGGTCTTTTGCAGGGCGACTACGATGTAGCGGAAATTTTAAGAAAGTCAAAGAAACCAGTAGTACTTGTTGTAAATAAAGTCGACAATAATAAATGTAATAATCTCTATGATTTTTACGACTTAGGACTGGGCGACCCTATAGCCATATCTAGCGAACAAGGGAAAGGCTTAGGGGATATGCTAGACGAAATAGTGAAAGATTTTCAAACAGTTGAAGACATTGAAGAAGAAAATCAACCATTGAAAATAGCAATAGTTGGCCGTCCAAATGTCGGCAAATCAAGCCTAACAAATAGATTGCTTGGTAGCGATAGAATGGTGGTAGCCGACAAGGCTGGCACAACGCGTGACAGTATAGATAGCCTTTTTAGGTATAATGGTGAAGACTACATTCTCATTGATACAGCAGGTATCCGCCGAAAAAATGCGATAGAAATGGACAGCGTAGAATACTATAGTGTCATTCGTTCACTAGAGGCAATCAAGCGTGCCGATGTATGTATAATAGTATTGGATGCAAGCGAAGAAGTTACCGAACAAGATGTTAAAATAGCAGGCTTAGTCCACGAACAAGGTAAGCCGTCAGTAGTGGTGTACAATAAATGGGATAAAATAGAAAACGACGAAGCAACATCTCGCCACTATAAAAAGAAACTTGACGAAGATTTGAAATTTATGTCTTATTATGTTCCACTGTATGTATCCACATTGACAGGGCAACGCTTATCGTCAATAATGCCAACGGTATTAAAAGTGTACGAAAACGCATCAAAACGCTTGCAAACAAGTACATTGAATCAAATACTAATGGACGCAGTAACAATCACACCACCGCCATCACAAAATGGTAAACGCCTAAAAATTAAGTATATGACCCAAGCATCAACGAATCCACCAACCTTTATACTTTTTGTAAACGATAGTACATTATTGCACTATAGTTATGAAAGGTATCTAGAAAATCAAATACGCAACGCAGTGGACTTCAGTGGAACGCCAATAGTATTGGTAGCGCGTGATAAAGGGGCGAAAGAAGAATAAGTACTAGCGTACGGCAATGGTCATTGGCGAGTCCTAGCCACAATTTAGTACTAGATAATTATACTTTGTGCGAAAGCACAAGATATAGAATTTGTTTTAAGTACTAGAGTTGGCTAGAGCCACTCTCCAAGACCACAGGTACAGTCGACTTGCGTAC
>CALWAB010000019.1 GCA_944372745.1 uncultured Clostridia bacterium
TGGTTGAGCAATTATGTAGTAAGGAAAGACTTTAAGTACTTAAAGTCTTTTCTATTATATAAATATATATAAAAGCGTTTAAATAGTTTGACATTATTAGTTTTTATTAGTAAAATAATAATATGAAAAATATAAATAATAAAAATACAAATAAAGACAATCATGATGAATTAGCATTGTCTGTTCAAAGCGATGAAAAAAATACTGACACATCAGCAAAAGTTGCGGGGGATGAAAAACAAAGCATTCAAGATAATGAAAATGAATCATCTTACGAACATAATGAAAAATTAAAAACTCATAATTATAAGTTATTTTCTAAAGAATATTTTAATTATAAATTTAGCAAACAGTACTTACAGAACAATATTAAGAATGTATGGGTTAAGTACTTAGTTTTTTTTGTTATTGTGGCAATAGTACTAATCTTAGATTTAGTTCTAAAAAGTGTTTTTGATTTAAAAAGATTTAATTTAATTGATGGATTTATTAGCATAGATGGATACGCACATAATACTGGTGCTGCGTTTTCTATGTTTTCAAATGCGACTGTATTCTTATTGATTCTATCCATTATATGCCTTTTGTTGTATTTTTCATTTGAATATTTAACAATGGAAAATAAAAGAGGGTATACTTTTTATGTTGCTACAGCTCTAATGGTTGGAGGTACTTTAGGAAATCTAATTGATAGAATAGCGTTTGGTTATGTGAGAGATTTCATTAAATTAGAATTTATTGATTTTCCAATATTTAATATCGCAGATTGTGCATTAACAATTGGAGTTATATTGCTCGTTATATGGTTATTATTCTTAGAGGGGAAAGAAAAGAAAAATGCAAAAAATAGTTTATGAAAATAATAATGATGAGCGGTTGGATACATACTTATCAAAAATTTTTCCTGATTTATCGCGTTCTCAAATAAAAAAGCATATTGAAAATAAGGAAATATTGGTAAATCAAAAAAATGTTAAAGCAGGTTATGCTTTACATAATAATGATGAAATAACTATATTGAATTTAGAACAACCACAAATCAATCTTATGCCACAAGATATTCCTTTAGATATAATATATGAGAACGAGGATTACGCTATTATCAATAAACCTCAAGGGATGGTGGTTCATCCAGCGGTTGGAAATTATGATGGGACTCTTGTCAACGCCTTATTATATAGAATCAAACACCTAAGTGATATAAATGGTGAATACAGACCTGGTATTGTGCATAGATTAGATAAAGACACTTCGGGATTGATAGTTATTGCTAAGAATGACAAATCGCATAGAGAATTGGCAAAACAAATAGAAACAAAAGAGTGCAAAAGATATTATTTAGCACTGGTTGAGGGAGTAGTTCGAGAAGATGGTGTTGTAAATAAAAATCTTGCACGCAGTCCTAATGATAGAAAGAAATTTGCTGTATGTGGGGATAAAGTTGGGAAGACAGCCACGACTATATATAAAGTAGTAGAAAGTTTCAAAGATTATACATTGCTAGAATGCGAATTGAAAACGGGACGCACTCATCAAATAAGAGTACACTGTCAGTATATAAATCATCCAATTGTTGGAGATGTAGTTTATGGTTATAAAAAGCAAAAATTTAATACTAAGGGGCAACTTTTACACGCATATAAATTACAATTAAAAGATCCACGCACGCAAGAAATTAAAATATTTGAATGTCCATTGCCAAATTATTTTGAAACTATATTAGAAAAATTGAGAAAAATGGATAAATAAAATAATTTTATAAATGAGAAGTTATTACAACATTTGACAAATAACTTATAAAAATTACAAATTAAATCATTAAAATTGTGGACAAAAGTTATAAACTTTGATATAATAAATTATATTGTTAATTTTAAAGGAGAATTGGGATTATGAAAGGTGATTTTGGGAAGTTTCTCAACTTACTCGCATTTATAGGAATCATAATGGTCGCAATTGCACTTTTGATCGCTCAAATTGCAAATTGGTTTGGCTCAGGCGGTGGCAGTTTAGTTACTGCTCTTACATTAGTAGCGAACTTTATAGCTTATTTAATTACTGCAATTGCTGCATTCTATTATGTTAGAAGCAAGAAAAATGTTTGGGTAACGATAATATTTATTGTAGCTTTAATTGTTATGTTCGTATTTATGTTCCTTGTTGGACTAGATGTGTAGACATAAGGTTCTATTATGAAAAAAATAACGATTTATATTATTATTGAACTGACATTATTATTTTTAGCAATATTATTTATAGCGCTATCAAAAGTTGAAGCTATTTTGCTTATAGTTGGAATGGGATTTGCAAGTTTGTTTTTTGCTGTTTTATGCGTTTTATCCATAATTAGTTATATTAAAACAAATCGTGATAACAGAAATATTGAAATTGCTGAATTATTGCAAGAAACGGAGTTTGATGAAGTTGTTGTCAATAACAAAAAAACTAAAACTCATAATGATAAAATATATTTAGTAATATTTAGTATAGTTGCAACTATAGTATGTGTGTATATGTTTATTTATTTGCTAATATAAGTTTAGAGCGAAATTATCGCTCATTTTTATCAAATTTAGGAGAAAGTTATGGAAAATAAAATTATAAACAAAGATGATGAAAAAATAGTCTTAAGTATTGAGATGAAAGCAGAAGAGTGGGAACAAGCTCTTCAAGATACTTATGAAAGGATGAAGGGAAAATATTCTATAGAAGGATTTAGAAAAGGTAAAGCCCCAAGAAAGGTTATTGAAAATTTTTATGGCGAAAATGTATTTTATGAGGAAGCTTTTAATAAAACAATAACAGATTTTTATATAAATTATTTACAAGAAAATAAAGATGTTAAACCATTAAAAAATTATCCAGATTTCAATATTGATGAAATTGGTAAAGATGGATATAAAGTAACGATGACAATTTCTTTAACACCTAAAGTTACATTAGGCGACTATAAAGGTTTAGAAGTAAAAAAGATTGTGCATAATGTAAAAGATGAAGATGTAGAACACGAAATCAAGCATATGTTAGAATCACAAGCTAAAGAAGTGGAATGTGACCCTGATAAAGTGGTAGAGAATGGTGATATTGCTGTCATTGATTTTGATGGAACTATTGACGGTGAGCGCTTTGAAGGGGGGATGGCAGAGGACTATCCACTAGAAATTGGTTCTCATAGTTTCATTGACACATTTGAAGACCAGTTGATAGGTATGAAAAAGGGAGATACCAAAGATGTAAAAGTTAAATTCCCTAAAAATTATGGAGTAAAAAATTTGGCTGATAAAGATGCTGTATTTTATGTGACTATAAAAGAAATTAAACAAAAACAAATACCTGAATTGACTGATGATTTTGCCAAGACAATGGGTGAATTTGAAGATGCCAAAGCTCTTCGTGCTTTTATAAAATCTGCACTTGAGAAACAAGCTACAACTCGTTCACAGCATGAAACCGAAAATGCTTTAGTTGAAAAAATAGTTGCAAATTCACAAGTTAAAGTACCTGAGGATATGATTGAAGCACAACTAGATGCAATAATGCATGATTTAAGTTATAGATTAATGTATCAAGGTTTGACACTTGACCAATATGTAGAAATGACACAGACGACTGTAGATAAGATTAGGCAAGAAAAGAAGGCTGATGCAGAAAATGCAGTTCGTACTCGTTTGGTGCTTGAAGAAATAATTGAAAAAGAAGATTTGAAGATTACGCAAGAAGAAATAGATGCAAAAATACAAGAATTAGCATTAAATGCCCATAAAAATTATGAGGAATTTAAAAAATCACTTCCAAAACAACAACTTGATTATATAATTAATGATATTATTGTCAATAAATTATATGACTTCCTTGCTAAAGAAAATAAATTTGTAGATTAATTAAAGAGGTTTGTATGTTAATACCATCAGTTATTGAAAAAAATCCTAATGGGGTCTTCAATTATGATATTTATTCAAGATTGCTTGAAGATAGAATAATCTTTCTACCTTCTCAACCTATCAATGCAGAAATCGCTAACTCAGTTATTTCTCAAATGCTTTACTTGGAAAGTAAAGACAGTAAAAAAGACATATTTTTATATATAAACAGCCCGGGTGGTGAAGTATATAGTGGTATGGCTATAATTGATACTATGAATTTTGTATCATGCGATGTTTCTACTTTCTGTGTTGGATTGGCGGCTTCTATGGGGGCATTAATTTTGACTAGTGGGGCTAAAGGGAAAAGATTTGCTCTGCCACACAGTAGAATCATGATTCATCAGCCACACTCTTATGCAGAAGGTCAAGTGACAGATATTTTAATTCAAGCTGAAGAAGCTCAAAAATTAAAAGAAGAAAGTATTGATATATTGGTTAATACAACAGGTAAGTCAAAAGAAATTGTCACAAAAGATATTGACCGTGACTTTTATATGACCTCTGCAGAGGCTAAAAAGTATGGCATTATTGATGATATAATGGCAAAAAGACCAATTAAATAATTTTAGGAGATTTTATGGCATATAATAAAGAACTTAAATGTTCATTTTGTGGACGCACAAAAAGTGAAGCTGGGAGATTAGTTTCCAACGCAGAAGGGGACATTTGTATTTGTGATACTTGTGTAAGGGTATGTAGGGAAATACTCAATGCAGACGAGCGTTCATATACTTCTAATGAAAAGGTTAATCTTCTTCCGCCAGAAGAAATTAAGCAATTTTTAGATGAATATATTGTAGGACAAGATGATGCAAAGCGTATTTTGTCTGTCGCTGTATACAACCATTACAAGCGAATAAATTATTTAGTAGAAAATAAAGGCAAAGAACCTATTGAATTAGACAAAAGCAATATTTTAATGATAGGACCTACGGGTAGCGGTAAAACATTGCTTGCTAAGACATTGGCTAAAATTCTTGATGTTCCTTTCGCTAGTGCAGATGCTACAACACTTACTGAAGCAGGGTATGTAGGTGATGATGTAGAAAACATTTTGTTGAAATTAATTGTAGAAGCTAAATTTGACATTAAGAAGGCAGAAAGAGGCATAATATACATTGATGAAATTGACAAAATAGCTAAGAAATCAGAAAATAGGTCAATCAGTCGCGATGTTTCTGGAGAAGGGGTACAGCAAGCTTTATTGAAAATACTTGAAAGTACTGTCGCAAATGTTCCACCTCAAGGCGGAAGAAAACATCCACAACAAGAAACTATTCCTATTGATACAACTAATATATTGTTCATATGCGGTGGGGCATTTGTAGGACTTGATAAAATTGTTGAAGAACGCAAAAATGAGAAAAAGACAGTTGGTTTTGTTGCTATTCCAAACGAAGACAGTGACCAAAATGATTATAAATATGTAAAAGATATTCAGCCACAAGATTTAATTAAGTTTGGTTTAATTCCTGAATTTGTTGGTAGACTGCCAGTAGTTACAGGGCTTCAACCATTGGACGAAAAGTCTTTGATTAACATTATAACAAAACCTAAAAATAGCATAATTAAACAATATAAGGAAATGTTTAAACTTGATGGAGTTGAATTAGAATTCTCTGATGATGCTATTCAATATGTCGCACAGCGAGCTATTAAATTAGGTACAGGTGCTAGAGGACTTCGTACTATTATGGAAGAAAGTATGTTGGAACTTATGTATGTGATACCTTCAGATAAATCTATTAAAAAGATTGTCATAACTAAAGAATATCTTGAGAAGAAGGGAGAACCTAAAATAACTAGAGGAGATGTTGTTGCTAAAATAGAAAAAACTAAACCAGCAAAGAAAACGCAACCAAAGATAGATATAAAGGTGGTTCATAATTGATTAAAAAAATTGAAACACTAGATGATATTAAGTTATTTATGGATTCTTAAAGATTTACATGATTCTTGTTTGTTAGAAATACAGTACAATAGAGATAAAAATTTTGTAGAATTAAAATTTGAATCTTCTTGGGTTCGAAAGAAATATGTAACTCTTATATTTAGTGATAGAATATGTTAAAATAAATATAAATGCGGATAGTGATTATATATCTATGGCTCAAGATTAGTTTTAAATAATGATTTTTTTTGAGTTTGAAGATAATGATGGCAATATTTATATTAAATCTAGACGCGTTTTTATTTCTTAAAAACTTAAATTAAATTTTCTCAAAAGACAAAAGTTAAATTCTTTTGTCTTTTTTTTGTTGGCTAACAATAAAAAAATCACAAATATAAAATTTGTGATTTTTTTTATGGAGCAGGTGAAGGGAATCGAACCCTCACGACAAGCTTGGGAAGCTTGTGTTCTACCACTAAACTACACCTGCATACTGTGCATCCGTTTTTGTTGCCTTTGAATAAAGCAGCCGTCAATTTGCCAACTCCCCCAAAGCACCCTTGTGGCACATATTAGTTCCTCCTTAATGCTGCTGCGGTCAAGCTCTGACATGGTTCGAAGGTTAATATTGCACAAGACCTTGAGTTCAACATTGTAAATTGATACTTTCAGTATTCAAGAAGACACCGAGAACGGCCTTCAGCCCTACTATAGCGGATTGTAGGAATAGGACACCGCTAGCTTCCCGCCTAGCACAGCATAAAAAGTATACCACATAAACTTCTTTTATGCAAGTAATTTAACAAAAAAATGAGAATTTAAATATAAAAACATTATAGAAATACATTAAGGAATTTTAATTTATTGTTAATTTTATGTATTATCAATATAAAATTACAAAAAATATATTATATTATATAATAACTTTTCCCAATAGTATTGCATTTTTATTTAAATTATGATAAACTATACACAAACAAAGGAGAGGTGTTTTATGGCAAATACTGATAGAATTGATGCAGTAGATGAAAATACTCAAGATGAGAGAATTGATAATCAAGAAGCGGACTTGCGTGCTAGTTTTTTTGAAAATGAAAGGAAAAAGACGACACAAGCTTTTATTAATTTGACGGCAGGGAAAACGCTAATGAATGCTCTTATGAGAACTATCAATTCTGCTAATGCAGATAAAAAACTTGGTGGAGATAAAATTAATCCTGCAACAAAACAAAGACAAACAACTTTAAGGGATTTCGTTAATTATATAATGGCAATGCGTTTTGTGACAGGGCAAAATAGCAATTCAATGATATCAGCTGAAGATATTGTAAAGAAAAATTTAAAACTTGCTCCTTATGCAATTCCAGTATATGATGAGCAGGGAAATGTTTTTTATGATTTGTCTATGATAATAAATTACAATTCGAGAGGGGAATTGAATTATGAACAAGGCAAGTTAGTATCTGCTGATATTGAACAAAGAATAAAAAATACGCCAAAAGAAGATATTGAAAAAATTTGTGAAGATTTAGCCAAAGTGACAGGTATTGAATTACGGCTATCTGATAAAGCTAATATTTTTATGCCTTCAAAAATTTCATCTTTAAAACATGCAGGGAAAATGATAGGCAAAGGCGGAAGATTTAATACAATGAGTGGTGTTTTGTACATAAAAGCAGATAATTTATCTCCTAATGAAATCTTAACTAGATATATATCACAATGTGCCACTATGTCTATAAGTACAAATATTAAAAATTTTGAAAAGCAATTAAACAAAGATAGGGACTTTTTGACTTTAGACCCAACTAATAAGAATGCTTTATTAACAAAATTTAATGACGCTTTTAAAAGCAATAAAATGGATTTACAGTATCAAATTCACTCCATATGTTCTGATTTAATTGCAAGTGAAATGACAAAAATGTTGCCTTCATTAAAGGCACAAGAAAAATATACTATGTCACAAGCTTATTTACTATCTGCTGCTCAACGAATAAATGGTTTAGGAGATTTCACTAATGATCCATACTTAATGAAATTTATTGCAAATACAGTAACAGATGCTGTAAGCAGATTTGATTCCAATTATAAATTCACCGCTAATGACATTAGAAAAGTAAACGAAAGTATGAACTTTAAAAAGAAAACGGATACTAATCTTATGCAAGCAGCTATATTCGGTGAATATGATTTACCATTTGCTGGAGTATCCAAATATACACTTGAGCCATATAAAGAGATGGAAAAACAAAAAGAATCAGATAAAAGTAACGAAAATGCATCTAACCCTACATTGCCAACTAATGAAAAGGAAGATAAGAAACCAAAAGAAAATACTCAACCAAAGTCTTCAATGGGTGCGACAAGTAATGATATTGACATTGAAAGAGAGAGAGCTAGATTAGATAATTTAATGAAAAAGACTAGAAGAGCACAAGCGGCAAAAGAAGATGAAGCTCCTATTGGTTTTAGAAAAGGTAGGGATGGTGTTATAATTCCAAATGAGTATTACGACCCAGAAGCTGACCCAGATGCCCCTCTTATCTATCAAGTAGCTGAAACCGTTGAAGAAGCAGAACATAGTGCTGATGGCTTTGTCCCACAAAAAGATACTGAGCCACAGCGAAAAGAACCTGAACCTAGAGAGCCATATCAAGAGCCTGAACAAATTTTTGATCCAAGAGATTTATTTAATAATGTGCCACGCGGTACTATGGAAGGTAGAGAATATAAAGGTCAAGTGGGTATACACGATGGGCAAGGTAATATCATTCCTACACAATCTCCAAAAGATAAACGAGAAGAAAAGCAAAAAGAAACCAATCAAGAAGAACTTAATTTAGAGATATTAAATGATGCAATGCAAGCTTATTTTAATGCTGTTGCAAAAGAAGAAGAAAAAGGCAATGAAGAAGCTTTTCAAAAATATGTAACACCAGCTATTGAAAAATATGTGAATGATTTAAATAGTATTCAAGAAGAAGGAAATAGAGAATATCAAGAACAAGTTCTTAGTGAAGCAATGAAAGCATATATTGATGCTGTTGATAGAGAGAAAATTATTGGAGATGAAGAAAGTTTTGAAAAATATGTAGCTCCTGCTATACAATTATATATGAATGATGTAGAACGAACTGTTGAACAAGGAAATAAAGAATATCATGAAAAAGTAGTAAGTGATGCATTAAAATCTCATTTTAACGCAGTAAAAGCTGAAGAAGAAAAAGGGAATGAAGAAGCATTTAAAAAGTATGTTACACCTTCTATTGAATCATATTTAAAATTACTTGATGATGAAATTAGCAAGGGTAATGAACAAGATTTAGACTTTGATAGTGGTTTAACAAATGAAGAAAGAACAGAAAATCAAAGAGCACAAAAGACCTTAGATGATTTTATGAAAACTAATTCAACTGGTAAAGTAAAAGATGATAGCCAAGTTGTAAAGAAACCTAATGATATTGAAAAAATGGGCAAATTTATAGCAAGCAAAGGGACTTTTGGGGCTAAATCAGATAAGCTTATTGAAGGCAATATCTCTAAATATATGGAAAAATGTGCTTCTAAAGCTCTTGCTGAAAAGAGCTTACAAGATAAAACTAATATGGAAAAAATAACTGATACAAAATCATTTATGTTCCATAGAGCTCAAAAAATTGCTGCTTCCCAAGCATCAATGGAAAGTTTATTTAATAATTGTGAAAGCACAGACAAGAAAACTCAACAAAATGCTTTCAAAGTAATCCGTTCATTATTAGAATCAAAGAGTCATACAGAGAGAGTAGAAAGTCAAACTGTGATGGATTTGGATGCTCTAGTTAAAAATGAAACGGCTCGTATAATTAATACTTATAAGCGTATGAAAGAATCTAAGGATTTATCAGATGACGAAAAGCAATTATTAGAGCGTTGGGGGAAAGCGAAAACTTCTGCAAGTTTTGTTAACTATTATGCAAATACGATTTTGGCAAAAAGTGAAATAGCTAAAGAAGAATACAAAAAGTCTCAAGAAGCAGGTGTCCAACCGCTATTGAGTTTGGAAACCGCTGAAAGCGGAAAATCGGTTAAATTTGCTAATGCTCTTAAAAATAAAACGAAACAAGTGGCTAGAGTAGCTTCTGGTAGAATAACCATAGTAGAGAATGTTAAAGCAAAAGACGAAAAAGGTTTCTTTGAATTGCCTGACGGTCGTTATGTACAAAGATATGAAAGCGGAGATAAAAATGGCACTAAGTGTTTTAGAATTTTAGAGAGTGTGACTAAAGGTGACAATGATGCTAAAATTGTAGAAAATAAAGTTTATTCTGAACATAATTTGCTATATGAACGCGGAGATATGGTAGATAATGTTATGTTGGGACGAGATAATATTGACAAAGCATTAAGTAATGGGGGATATCTTGGTTATGTTTCTATTAGAGATGGAAAGCAAATTATAAATGTAGATCCTAAGAAAATGAATGATTTTCAAAAAGAATACGAGAATAATGCGAATAAGTAATAAAAGGAGATAATTATGGAAGCAATGAATATCGATGCTAATGATCCTAAAATCATTGAGTTAAGTTTTCATGTCTTGGAAACAATTATTACAAAAACTGAAAACAAAAATTTGAGCGAAGTAATAAAAATTGCACAAGTGATGAATGAAGTAGCTCAAAGTGGTGATTACCCTGAAGAATTAAAGTATGCCTATACAGATGCATTGACTAAATTGGGTACACTCAATGATGATTTATTAAAAGATTTACGCGAAATGTTAAAATCTGACGAATAACTATAAAAATCCATAATGAGTTTAATCATTATGGATTTTTTATTATTTATAGAAAACAACGGAGTTGTTCTGTGGATAATAATTTAAATCGCTACATAAATTTTTATTTTATATAATGTATGATATTAATTGATAAATATCTAATTTTATGATAAAATAACATAGAGGTTATACATGATTGAAAAAGATGATAATAGCAATGCTTCTAGATTTATAAAGGCTTATAATACAATAGACAACGCTTTGCGTTCTATATATAATTTTAAAAGAAGTATGAGCTATGCTGATATGATAAGAAGGGCAGCTTCCTTAAATTATGTTGTAAGGAAATATGAAGATAAACTTGTTGATTATGGAAGATTAAGGAATGCAATTGTTCATAGTAGTTATGAAGATGTTATAATAGCTGAACCACATAAAGATGTTTTAGAGGAATTTGAAAAAATAGCTAATTTATTGAGCACGCCTCCAAAAGCACTTCCCTCAATAGCTTCTAGAGATGTTAAAACCTTGGAAGCGGATACGAAACTCACTAATGTTTTTAAAATGATGTATCAAAATGGTTATAAAAATATACCTATTTATGAAAAAGAAGCATTAATAGGTGTAGCGAATGCAGGTAAGTTAGCAGAGATTATTGGAAGAGTTCTTTGTGCTGGTGAGGATTTGCAGGAGTTTGTTAATAGTACTTCGGTTGGTGATGTGCTTTTAGATGCTATGGACGATAATTATTATGTTATTGTAAGTAGTAAAGTCACTATAGAACAAGTTATGGAGTTATTTAATTCAAATAGAAAACTTTTAGTTGTTTTAATAACACCAAATGGGATTCTCACTGAGCGTCCTATAGGAATAATAACTGTTGGTGATGTTGTAGATATGAACAAAATATTGGATTTATATTGAGGTTATGATGAATGTTGAAGATTTAATTATATATGAAGATAATCATATTTTAGTTGTTATTAAGCCACAAAATGTGCCCAGTCAAGAAGACATAAGCAAGGATAAAGATATGTTGAGTATGCTCAAAGAGTATATTAAAGTTCGAGATAATAAACCAGGTAATGTATTTGTTGGTTTAGTACATAGATTAGATAGACCAACAGGTGGTGTAATGGTGTTTGCAAAAACAAGTAAAGCTGCATCAAGATTGTCTGACCAAATTAGAAATGGAGATTTTGAAAAAAACTATTTAGCAGTTTTAAATGGTATACCGAGAGAAAAAAGAGGGCATTTAGTGCATTTTCTTAAGAAAAATGAAGTAGACAATCTTGTATCAATAGTTCCTAGTTTGACCACAGGGGCTAAAAAAGCTGAATTAGATTATTCAGTTTTGGATACTAAAGATGATTTAAGTTTGGTTACTGTACATTTGTTAACAGGGAGAGGGCATCAAATTCGTGTGCAGATGAGTGCAATAAAATGTCCTGTATTCGGTGACCAAAAATATGGGGTTAAAGATGAAAAGAATAATTTAGCACTATGGGCATATAATCTTCAGTTTGCGCACCCTATTACAAAAGAAAAAATGAATTTTGTAGTTTATCCACCTAAAGAATTGCATCCTTTTAACCAATTTGACATAGATAGGTTTTTAAATTTAAAACAAGTACCTTTAGATTATTAAAAAAGCATTACTTTAACCCTACGGGTTAAAGTAATGCTATATTTTTTATAATCTTACAATATAAAACAAAAAATCTCATTAAATGACATTGAGAGAATGATATAATTTTGTTATGGAAGCTATAAAAAGAAAAGCGTTGATTATAAATACTTTAAAATATATTATATTTTTTTTATTAATGATTGTTTTAAATAACGCTTCATTAAATAGTAATTTGCAACCATTTGGATTTGCAATGTTTTTTGCTTTAATTTGGTGCAATCAAAATATTTTATTAATATCATTAACTTATTTTTTATCCAATTTAGTATTTGGTTTCAATCAAGTCGATTTAATTTGTTGTGCTTTTACTATTTTGGTGTTTTTATTTTTTTATTTTTTACATTATAAATTAAGAAAACCATTAAATATTTGGCTTATTCTGTTGTATAGTTTTCTTAGTCAAATAGCTTATATGTATCTTAATATTAATAGTCTAGATAGTCTTTTTTATTGCATCGCTTATCTGGCAGTAGGTCTAATTTTTTTGTTAGCAACATTAGTATTTTTTCAGGCTATATCAATGAAAAAATTTAAAAATTTTACATTAGAAGAAAGCGTTTGTGGATTTGTATTTTTAGCAATTTTGTCATTAGGATTATCTACAATAGAAATATTTTACATAAATTTATTACAAATATTGGCTTTAATTCTCCTTCTAATATTAAGAAAAATTTCTAAAAGTACTATGTTGTTGAGTGCTATTATAATTGGTTTAGGAGCTAGTTTAAATTCATTTTACACGGGATACTTGTTTATTTTTTGTTGTTATGCACTTATTATTTGGGTCTTTGCGGATAAAAATCCTATACTTTTAGTTTTGGGGCTTTTGTTCATTGATTTATTTGTCGGATTATATTTACAAGTTATACCTATATATCATTATCAGTCGTTATTGGCTGTGCTAATTGGCTGTATTGCATTTTTACTAATTCCAAAAAAATATATAGAATTTTCCAATACATATTTTTCTTCTTCTGATAAATCAAATTTAGTTGAGAATGTAGTCAATTTCAATACTAAAAAGTTAAACCGTAGGCTTTTAGAAATGTCTGAAATATTTAGTGAATTGCAGAGTTTATTTAAATCTTTATCTAGTGGCAATTTAAATGAGGAAGAATTAATAGACACTATTTCTCAGGAAATAATTCAAAAAACATGTCAAGATTGTAAAGATCATAATAGATGTTTAAGATTAAACAATCGTGATACATTACATAACATAAAAAATTTAGTTTTTATGGGTATTAAAAAGGGTAAACTAACCTTAATGGATGTAGATGAAAGATTTTCAAAAAATTGTATTAAATTAAATGCTTTGATACCATATTTAAATGAAATTATTGCAGAATATAAAAAATATGAAAACAACATTAATAAAGCAGACACAAGTAGAAATGTTATTGCAAGAAGTTTTGGCGGAGTGAGTGGAGTACTTCAAGAATTGGCAGACAATATTAATTCAGAAGTAAGATTAGATACACAATATGAACGCGATTTGTACGATGAACTAGTTAGTGAGGGTATTCAATGTAGAGAAATTTTGATATATCAAAAAAAGTACGATACATCGGTAGCTTTACTTATTAAAAATGAAAATGTTTATAAAAATAAATTAACTAACATAGTATCTAATATCTTCAATATGAATATGAGCATTGTATCTGTTACAATAAGTGAAATTCCTAATTATAGTAATGTGCTTTTGAAAGTTTCTCCGCGTTATGATGTTATATATGGTATTGCATCAAGAACTAAATATAATAGTTCTAGTAGCGGTGATACACACTCATTCAATAAAATAGACAATGATAAATTTTTATTCGCTTTATGCGATGGGATGGGGAGTGGAGAAAATGCTAAACGGGCAAGTGAATTGAGTATAGGAATTATTGAAAATTTATACAAAGCTGGATTTAAAAGCGAAACTGTAATAGATTGCACAAATAATTTGCTAACAATGGCTTCAAATGATATTTTTACAGCACTTGATTTAGGTGTTATTGATTTAAAGAATGGTGGTTGTGATATAATCAAAATAGGAGCACCTTTAGGGTATATAAAACATAAAGACAATACCGAAATAATTGATGCTGGAGCATTGCCATTGGGCATACTAGAAGAGCTGAGACCGAGTGTATCTCAATATGTTTTATCTCACGGAGATAATGTTATAATGATGACTGATGGTGTTCTTGATGCATTTGAAAATGAGGAGCAATTAAAAATTTTTATAAATAATATGGACATTAAGAATCCACAAACTTTAGCAGAAAACATATTGAATGAGGCAGTTCATTTAAATAATGATGCACCTAATGATGATATGACTGTTTTTGTTGTGCGTATTTTAGAGAAAAAATGAAATTATGCTATTTAATTATATAAAAATAGTTGTAATTTTTGTTATGATATGCTATAATAATTGCATTAAGTGACAGACTATTTTAGGAGTAGGTAATATGAATTTAAGTATGTTTCAAATGTTAGCAGACGGACCATTACCAAATTGGGTAACATCTTCGTTTCCTATTATACAAATAATATTAGTATCTATTATTGCTTTATGTGCTATTGCGCTTATAGTACTAGTATTCTGCCAAGAATCAAACTCTAATGGGCTAGGTTCATTGGGTGGAGCAGAAAATAGTTTTTATTCTCAAAATAAAGGCAATTCACGTGAAGGCAGATTAAAGAAATGGACTTATATTTTAGCAGGTATAATTTTTGTATTGAGCGTATTATATTTTATTTCTTTTGCTATTTATCACGGTTAAAAAGCATCCTTAATGGATGTTTTTTTGTTTTTAATTTTATTTAAATGTAAATTTTGTATAAATTATATATAAAATTAATTATGTTTGTTAATCTTATTGATTTTTAGTAAAAAGTTTAGTACAATATAAAAAAGGATTAATTATGGAAAAACAAAAAATTATTGATATTTATAAAAAACAGAAAGCAAATGGTATTTGTACATTTCAGACTTTATCTAACGCAGTTGCATATGCTTTAGATTTAGACAAAGATGCTGTAGAATATCAAGTAAATTCGCTTATAGAAAATGGCGATTTAGTAGTTGATTTAAATTCTAAATTTTTAAGTACACCGCAGGA
>CALWAB010000020.1 GCA_944372745.1 uncultured Clostridia bacterium
GTACAGGGTATATTTGACGATAAAGCACATGAGGGGATGATTGATGATGCAAATAAATCTAAAGTTTATGACAATGCTCTAAACGCTAATTTTAAAAAGTTTGAAACTTTATGGAATTATATAAATCATCAATATACCTATAAGGTAAAATTTGATAGTGAAGAACTCATTAAAAAAGCAATTTCACACATAGATGAGGAATTATTTGTTGCTGAAATGAAATACACAGTTACTACTGGCGAACAAAGAAAAATTTTAGATGAGAATCAGGTAAAGAGGGGGGACGCATTTGGTAAGACGAAAACAAGAACTGAAAGCATAATTAATTCGAGTGCTGATAGTACAAAATATGATTTGATTGGTAAAATAGCAGCAGGTACAACGCTTACAAGAAAGACTATTGTGAGAATACTACAAGGGATAAGCTCGGAAAATTTTTATATGTTTAGAATTAATCCTGAAGAATTTATTTCAAAGGTAATAAGACTTATAAACGAACAAAAATCGACTATGATTATCGATCATATTACTTATAATATGACGGAAGGAACATATGACATTAATATCTTTACAGCAAACCAAACAAAAGCCGACTTTAACAAAGCTTTCAGGGCTAAAAAAGCAATTCAAGACTATGTATTTACGGATGGAACTGCTGAAAATTCAGTAGAAAGAAGATTTGCTGAAGATTTAGACAGCGCGGAAGAAGTTTGTGTTTATGCAAAACTACCTAAAACATTTAAAATACCCACGCCTGTAGGTAACTATTCGCCTGATTGGGCAATTGCATTTAATGATGGTTTTGGAATAAAACATATTTATTTTATAGCAGAAACAAAAGGGAGTTTAGAATCACTTGACATTAGGCCAATAGAAAAGGCACACATTAGATGTGCAAAAAAACTTTTTAATGAATTATCTACAAGTAAAGTGCGTTATCACGAAGTGACTAGTTATGAAGATTTACTTAATGTAATGAAAAATATACCATAATAAGAAAAAATGAAACTTATATAGACTTATTGCAAAAGCCATAAAATTGGATTAATAAAATATTTAAATTATGTGTCATATCAATATGTAGATGCAATATGTTATGTCTACAAAATAAATTTATGCGGAGTAGGATTTGCATTTTACAAAAGTTAAATTTAATAAAGTCATTAAGGAGTAAAATAGTATAACTTATTAAATCAATTGAATATAGCGAGAAGCTAAGGTGTCTAGATATAACACAAGAGAAGATGTTTCAATAACAAATAAAACCATTATTGACAAAGAGCCTAAAATTTTAAAAGAAAAAGAGGCTGAATTAGACAATTTCGTCCATCAGCCTCCCCGTGGCGGAAGGATAGGGATTCGAACCCCAGGAGGCTATTCACCTCAACGGTTTTCAAGACCGCCGCTTTCGACCGCTCAGCCATCCTTCCTTATTATATTAAACTTGTTTGTAACTTTGTGTTTTTCAGTAGTTGCTATTTGTTTTAATTATTGTATTTTAATTTTGTTCATTTTGTTATTTATAAATTATTTATTAACTTATAATAAGTTGAATTTTTATTTATGCTTGATAATTACAAATAGTTAATCCTAAGATTTTAGTTAAATTTAATTTTTAACAATTATACATTCAAAATTATTAAAACTACTTAAAGTTACTTTTTTAGTTTATCATATTATATTCTTTATGTCAAGGATTTTTTATTTATTACTTTTATTTTTTTTGTTTTTTATAATTTGTAGATTATTGTTTTTAATAAAAACAGCATTTATGTGTTTGAATGAGTTTCTTATTCAATATGAACTTATACTCATTCAATTAAGGTAATGAATTTGTTAATGGTTTTACATTTTATTAAAAAAAGAAAAAAAATTGCATTTTACATTTGTGCTAACATTTTATTATTATTAACAATATTAATCATTATAAAAAATTATATTTAATATTAAAAACTTAGGGCATAAAAAATAATTTTATTAAGAAGTATTTTAATTTAAAAAAATATTCGTAAAATTTAAAATATTTTTATATAAAATGTAAGATACAAAAAACTTTATAATATTCGTAATGTTTATATATAGCAGTAATTAAAAAATGTAATTAGGTGGTTGTGGTTCAATGGCTAATTATATGATGCAAAAATTTGATTTATAATTGATTAAATGATTGGCTTGTATAATATTTGTTTTTCTTGAATCTATGTATATGCTTTTTAGAATTATAATAGTAACGACGCTCTATAGTATTATATTGTATTGTATCTTGGTTCTAAGCGTGAAATTTTATAATTTCCAATGTTAAAAACATCTAAAAATTGATTTTTTATGTCAATTTATGTACAAAAATTGTGAATTTGTGTTATACTAAAATGGTTAATCACATTTAGAAGATAAAATTTGTATATATGTTATATATACATTTGAAAGGAGGTGGGGAGCAAAATGGTTTATTATTTGATATTTATTTTTGTTGCATTATTGCTTATGTCAATATATTTTCTCTTCAAAGATAAATTAAAGAAAAAGATTAATGTTGCTCTAAAGACTTTATCTATAGTCTTAGCATTGTGTTTTTTCATTCGCTATTTTGCCTCGTTTGGCTCTTTACTAAATGGAGTAGTAGGGATAAGTTATAATAATCCATTTTCAAGCGATGCCCTTTGCGTTATTGTATCAATACTTGTATGGCTTACAATAGCAAGTGTCGTTATAATGGGGATGTTGCCATTTTTTAAATATGATATACTCAAAAATTATGCCAAGACATTTGTTTTTATAGTTAGTATACTTGACATCATATTTTTGCGCCAACTTATTTACTCATACACAGGCACTTATGAAATAACATTGTGCGGCGTGTTTATGTCGATTGAAGTGGCTATTCTATTTTGCTACAGTTTATACATTTTCTTGACAAATCACTTTTTTAAGATACCTAAAAAACAACTACTTGAAATGCTCATTGCTTTGCCAATTATACTAATTTTGAGTATTCCACCATATATGCCACAGGTGTTTTTTGGCAATTTCGGCAGTCAAGGATTGAAAGACTTATCATTTTATCATAGGATTTATATATATTTAACATTTGCCTTTTTACTTATTATGTATTTTGGCTTAAAGCGAATAAAAGACAAAGAATACATAAGAATGGTACTTTTGTTTATTTCATTAGTTGCATTAATTTCTTATTGTTATGATTATGATTTTCAAAGATTCTTAGAGCCTACGCGTTGGCCTTTGCACCTATGTAATACAGCAATGTTTATCATCCCAATTTGTTTGATGTTTAAACTTGACAAATTATTTTATTTCACGCTATTTATCAATGTGCTAGGGGCGTTCTTAGCGATGCTCATACCTAATTATAATGACACCTTGGGATTCTTCTCGCCATCTGCGGTGAGATTCTGGCTCAATCACTCGCTTGCATTCTCAATGCCTATTTTAATAGTGCTTCTAGGCGTGTACCAGCGACCGACATTGCGAGAGTTTAAGTACTCAATGATAGGATTTTTAATATATTTCTTGTTCATATTGTTTATAAACGCTTGGTTTACCAATTATGACGCAGGAGTAGATTTCTTCTTCCTAAATAGTGATTTTATTGTTGATAAACTAGGCACTTGGGCGGAAAATACACGAAATATAGTTTGGACATTCACAATAGGGGGACTGACATTTACATTTTATCCATTGTACCAATTCTTATTCTTCCTTGTTTATGTGGTTTTAGGTTTAGGAATGTGGTTTTTGTATGCGTGGATATTCCAAATGCAAGATTTTTACATTAAGTTAGCAGAAAAGAATAAAAAAATCAAATTGGATGAAATAATTTTGTGTCAAAAATATGGAGTGAAGGAGATAGACAGTTGTATGAATAAAGATAGCGTAAATAAATTAGTTGTAAAAAATGTGTATAAACGCTATGGAAATAATAAGCGTTATTCTGTAACAAATGTAAGTCTAGAAGTAAACGCTGGTGAAATATTTGGATTTCTAGGGCCTAATGGAGCAGGAAAAAGTACATTAATAAAATGTATTGTCGGCATACAGCCAACAACATCTGGAAGCATAGAAATCAACGGTTATGACATAGAAAAACAACCAATGCTAGCAAAAGAACAATTTGGTTTTGTCCCAGACCACTATGCACTTTATGAAAATTTGACAGGTCGCGAGTTTATAAATTATATAGCAGACCTATATGGAGTCGACCAAAAGAGCCGAGATGAACGCATATCAAAGTATGTGCCAATTTTAAATTTAGTAGACGCATTTGATTCAAAAATAAACACATATAGTCACGGAATGAAACAAAAGATTGCGATTATTTCAGCACTTGTTCACAATCCTAAATTATGGATACTTGATGAACCGCTAACAGGGCTTGACCCAAATTCTATTTATGAAGTCAAGGAATGTATGAAAGAACACGCTAAAAATGGCAATATTGTATTTTTCTCAAGCCACATCATAGATATAGTAGAAAAATTGTGTGATAGAATTATGATAATCAAGAAAGGGCAAATTGTTGAATCTGTGAATCTTGAAGATTTAAAAGAGAAAGGATTGAGCTTAGAGCAATTTTATCTTAATGTCATAAGTGAAGCTGAAATAGACGAAAGTAAAGCAGAAGTCATAGAAGAAAAGATAATAAAAGAACCTCCAGCAAGCAAATTTTTCGCTGAGAAAACAAAGAAAGAAAAGAAAAATAAAAAGCAAATTAAAAATAAAGAAATAGAAAAATCTTTAGAAGAAAAAACAACTGATGATAATGTAAGTGTTATTGAAATTAAAACAGATGATAAGAATAAAAAATAAAAGTCGAAAGAATAAAAAGGGGAAGATATGAATAAATTTAAAACCTTATTTATGATGCAATTAAGAGAGAAGATAGACTTGTCGTTTTTAAAAAGTAAAAAACAGACATTGTTTAAAGCGATATTCTCAATAGTTGGTTTTGTAGCCATTTGTGTTATTTCGTATTTAGTGCTTTGGCTTTGTCAAATGCTCAATATCTTCTCTGCAATCAATCATATTCCTTTGAGTGTAATGGCGGTAGTCTTTTTTGTAATCTTTATATTATCGCTATGCACTTGTACATTGGGTCTTAGTAAGACGCTATATTATGCAAAAGATAATCAAGTATTGTTAACTTATCCTGTCAATGCCAATTCTTTATTTTTGTCAAAAATTTTAGTATATTATATAAGTGAAGTAAAAAGAAATTTTAGTTTTGTTATACCTATTTTCTTTGCTTATGGTCTATTGTCGCAATTACCTTTTATGTATTTTATATGGTTTCCTGTAATGATAACTATATTTACAGCAATACCAGTATTGTTGGGGGCATTGTTATCTTTCCCGATTTATTATTTATTGCGCTTTTTAAATAAATTTTCGATTATAAAAATTGCACTATTAATTGTTATTTTGGCGGGAATCATTACGGGCGCAGTGTTGCTCATAAATGCAATTCCTGAAAATATAAATCTCATAGAGAGTTGGGCGGCGGTATCAAGGGCGTTGAGAGATTTCTTAATTTGGTTTGCCGATAAATTTTATGTTTTTTATGCTTTGATAATATTCTTTTGTGGTAAATATGAGAATTTGCACTCTATCTTATTTACTGAATATTCTTATATAGTTTTGTTCGTTATTTTAGGCATAATAGCGGTTTTGGTAGGGCTTAATTACTTAATTTCAGGACCATTATATTTAAAAATGGCATCTAAACATTTTGAATTTGATTCAAAGAAGTCTAAGTCTTCAAAAAATAAAGCATACAAAAAAGGTATTTCACCCTATATTTATGAAACAAAGAAAACTCTTCGAGATAGCAAAGTCTTGGTCACAAGCATTGCTACACTTATAATTGCTCCTACTGCAATTTTATTATTAAATGCTATATATGCTGCTATTAATACAAGGCTAATGGGTGATTATTTTACAATGACATTTAATATGCTTGTAATTATGCTCTTTGTTTTGGCACACAACATTAGCGCTTCATATATTTATAGTAAAGAAGGCGAATCATTTTACTTAAATAAAACTAAGCCCAATAAACCATTTAAATTATTAGTACCTTATTTAGCATACTATGGAGTGATGAGTGTGCTAATATTGATAGCGTCTACTACAATTTTCTTAATGAACGCAAATACGAGTGCGATAAATGGTGTATTAATATTTTTTGCTATGCTTTTTGTGGTGTTAGGTCATATAGTTTGGAGTGCAGAATTGGATTTTTTAAATCCTAAAAATGCTCTTTATAGAATGGAAGGGGCAGTGTCAGTGAATACAAATGAAGTAAAATCTACAATATTAGCATTTGCATTATGTATAATATTTTTTGCCATAACATTATTTTTCTTGATAGACGGGATGTCGGGAGTATTTGTCAAATTATTTGTATTGTCATTTATGTTCTTTGCTTTAAGAATTTACCTATTTTACTACAAAACAAAAGTTTTATTTAAGGAGATTTGATTATGAAAAAGTCCGTCATATTTCTAATAGCGGTCATATATTTGGTATCAATAGTTGTTGTGACTTTTTTCGGCCTGCAAGTCAGTATGGATCAATTTCAAGTGTATATGACATCTATCAATATAACGACATATAGTCAGCTCGTCAATGAAAATAAATACTTAATTGTAGATTACGACGAGACAGAAGGGTACACAAGTGTGTTTATAGAATATGATTATGGCCCTAGCAATGCAACATATCCAGACAGAGTAAATTTTACATTGGTTGACAATACTTATATTGATGATAATGGTGAAACGCATTATTATGCAGAAGTGTCTCCAAATGGTGAAGTTGTATTTTATAGTCCAAAGACAGTAAAACTCTTTATAAATACGACGGATGGGTCAAAATTGACCGATTCTGTTATTATTATTTGCAATTAATTTACTATTTTATGTTTAATCTCTTTGAAATTTCAAATAATAATGTTATAATAATTGTATATAAAACAAAGGAGAAATTATGAATAAATCAAAGACAACTATTAAAAAATATGCCTTGATGTTTGTCAGTGTATTGCTGATAGCGTTTATTGGCATATTTGCTTCTGCTTGTGGAGAAGAGAAGAACCCTACGAAGAATATTGCTTCTGTAAGTGCTAATAATCTTGAAGAATATTATCATAATACTGCGACAATAGACTTTAGTGCTGTGACATTAAATGTCACTTATGATGACAATACAAATGTAACGATGACCAATGGCGAAGTAGATATTGACATTGCAAATGCTGAAAGTACTACCCAGTTTGTGCTTTATACAGACGGCTTGGGTGCAATGGAAGACGGCAATTTAACTATTGGTACTTATGACATCACTTGTCAAATAGTGGGGAATGATACAGTTTATAATTTGGGAACTATTACCATTTCAGACAATATGAATTTAATCTACAATTTAATTTATTTTGGTGAGCCAGAATTTGTAACGACATATAGAACAAATATTAGGGCTACTGAACAAGAAGATTCTTTCTATAGCAATAGTGAAATTTACACCGTTGGTGATGATAACGAATTTGTATTTAAGCCAGAAATGAGTCTTATGAGTAAAGAAAATTCTACTATTTATGAACCAAGTGACTTTGATGTAGATGTCAAGGTGTATTTAGTAGTCAATAACGATAGTACTTTACTTGAAGATAATACATATTATACTTTTTCAAATTTTGCATTTGATTTCACAGATGAGGCCATAGGTCAAACATTTAGAATAGAAATGACACCTAGTGATTTTAGTGCGGACATTTCAGGTAATGCAGTTAATCCTGTCACATTTACATTTAAAGTAGAAGACGGATGGAATGCTTACACAGCTGACGATATTGCGAGAATTAATATTGTTGACTATGATGTAACTGAATTTGCTAGATATCAATCTCAAGATATTTTCTACAATGCTGATACACAAGTTTATGAGAGAAGATTAACTTATGATATTTGGGAACAATATTTAGCGGAAAAAGGGTATGCGAGTGAAAGTTTGCACTCAATTAATGGTATTTATATGCACGGGAATATCAGTATTACACCTGAAGATATCCCAGATGACTTCTTTGTTACAGAAGCAGAAAGTGCTTATGCAGCAGGTAGTTTGAGAGATTTCTCATTGCTCTATATGCATTATTTAAATAATAATTTTGTGTTTAACGGCAATTATTTTATGATAGATGTAAGTGAATTACCACTTGGTTTGTCCAATACAAGTTATAGCGGATATATCTATTCAGAGAATCAAGCAAGGTATTATCCTGGGCATTCCACTGTATTCTCATTTAGTGGTAAAGTTGATAATACAACTACTGAAACTGCAACATTTAAAAATGTCAATTCTATAGGTAATACTGGCGGTGTAGTTTCTATTGAAGGTGATAGTAATGAAGCCATTAAAGCATCTGGCGGATTGATTCTATTGAAATCTATACACGCAACCACAAATGTGGATAATAGCATTGCAAAGGAATATTTAATTGCTTGGTACGGCGAGAGTTCATTGATGGATAGAGAAAGGGGAAACATATATATAAATGGCGTTAAGACTTATGATTGCTTCAATTCTGGTGCGTTTGCTTATGCGTCAGATATGAATACTATTTCTAATTCAGAGTTTAAGAGATTTGGTGGCCCAGTTATATTGATGGTCAGCGAAGCAGAAAATGGAGTAGTTGATAGATACGCTGGTTTCACAATAGATGATAATTCTGTATTGGAAAGTTATGTTAACGGGACTGAGGCTTGGTTTGTAATGCAACAAGCGACTCAAATTGCTAGCCAACTTATCGGGCTTGAATTATTATTAAATCAATGCAATAATTCTATGATGACGCCTATTGAAGTGACTTCGTCTACTGGACAAGTTAGTACTAAAAACTGTATGAACTTGATTGCATTGGTGATGGACCAAGATTATTTGGCTTCAACAGAACAAAAATTATTTGCAGACTATTTGCGTGGTGAAGCGAGTGCAAGCAATCAAGCATTTAGTACTTATAACAATGCAATAATCAATGGAATCTTAGAACAATCACAATATAGAGCACCTGTATTTATGTCAAATGCTGGTGATATCGGTTATACAACAGGCGCAAGCATAGACTTTGCAACTGGTAGTACTCAATTTAATGGAAATGAATTATATGTTCTTTATCCATTAGGAAGTACAATGGCAGGATTGGTATTAGATTTAAAACAATTAGCATAAAATAAAAGTCATTTAGTTAAATGTACAACTAAATGGCTTTTTATTATAATTGTATTAGATAATTATATTAATTATTTGACAAATTTTGTATAGTATGCTACTATTATGATGGTGAAGGAGTGATTGTTTATGAGTTATGGAAAAGTATCAAGACCTTTTTTGTTGGCTGGTTTGATTATCAGTCTTGTGTGTTTTTGTTTGTTGACGATTTCTTCTATTGTTGGCATCTATGCAACGCTTATAGTGGATGTAGCCAGTGGTGATGACCCAGTTATGGCAATGACTGTAGTGATATTGGCAATATCATTTGTATTAGTTCTCATATTTTCAATATTGGGAATAGTATTTTCAGCAATATCACTATCACGCTGTAGATTATCTCCACAAGAGTTTGATAGAAAGCGTGGTATGGTGACAACTACCATTGTATTTTCAATAATAGTAGCCATACTAGAGATAGTTGGTTTATTTACGGAATTCAATATTTTTAATTTAATATTTTCTATTGTTTTGGTCGTAGCAATAGTATTTATGTTTATTGATAGAAGTAAAAATAAAAAATTATTGAGAATGGGGGACAATGATTTTAGCGAAATTAATTATGAGAGTGTATCTTCAACAAAGAATTTTAACAAAAACGATGAATAAAGGTTATTATAGACAAGCATAATATTGTTTGTCTATTTTTTGTTTTGGTGTAATTATTTTAAAAAATGCTTGTAAAAAAATAAATTTTGTGGTACACTAAATATACTTTGGAAGGGTGTCAGAGTGGTCTAATGTGCGATCTTGGAAAGGTCGTGTTGTGAAAGCAACCGGAGGTTCGAATCCATCCCCTTCCGACAGTGCGTCTAATATTAGAACCGTATTTAGATGAAAAAAATTGTATGATAGTTTTGTATGTGAAAAGGGCTTAATAAAGTCTTTTTTAATTTAAAAAAGAACCAGTAAAAACTAATTCTTTATTGTAAAAAATCATTTATTTATTATTGGCAATAACTAAGTATATATTTGTCATTATTTTTTTGTGCAAACAATAATGGAATATTGCATTCCATAGTTATCGACGCACTTTCATAGTTAGGAAGTCTTTTCATAATGAGGAATAAAAGTTTTTGTGGTGTAGCAGTGCCTTCTAAAATTGTTGTAGCATTATCATTTGTATTGACTGTAAAATCATATCTAATATTTTTGATTTCATTATCAAATAATAAATTAGCTAAATCATCCATCAAGGACTTATAATTATCATACTCATTTTCGATTACTTTCATTTTTTTAGTTTCTCCTTCATTTAAAAAATTCATTATTTTATTGATTGTTTTTGGGGCTATGTTGTATTTATTATTTTCAATAGCTAAAAGTGTTGGAACTGATATACCAATCATTTTAGCACATTCTCGCTGAGATAGAGAGTGCTGTAGTCTATACTCCAATAGTTTTTGTGACAAGTTTTCCATAATCTCACCTCTTATATAACATCTTTTAAATTCTCAAAACAAATTATACCTGATTTGTGTTTATAGGCATACAGAAGATTATATCCTTTTGATTTGGTTTTGAAATATGTTTCAGAAATTGGTTCGTAATAAAATTCGTCTGCACCTTCAGCCATCCATTGATTAAAATAATCTAAATTTTCAAAAATTAAATAGCGATATTTCCAGCCAAAATTATACACCGAACCTTCAACATAAATTTTCCCGTACTTTTTAAACATAGTTTCTACTTTCATTTTACACCTTCCTTTAAACAAATGAAATTATCATTTTCAAGTGTATTATAATGTATATTGATTAAATTTGTCAAGCATTTTTTATCATTTTTTATCATTTTTTATCATTTTTTATCAAAAAATAAATTATTTTCACGAACTAATTCGCGAAAATATTCATAACTGAGATTATTTTCAAAGCAATATAGTCTAATTTTCACGGCATTGTTTCTTACATTCTCTGCAGTGGACAAAGAATCATATCTTCCTAAAAAAAGACGCTTATTTCTATAGCGTATGTATACAATATACTTATCTCGAGAACTATCGTAACTTACACCATACACACCTGTAGTAGTAGGTAATGAATAGTCTAGCTGTATTTTGGGTTTCATTTGTTGCCATTTTCGTTCTTCTGACATCTTTTTTTTCCCTGCACAACCGCAATGTTTACGCTTGTGAAAGGTATCTTGTCGTATATCAAAAAGTTTGCCACACAAACTACACTTGCAAGTAAGATATGTTCTATTATTAAGCTTTTTTTGGTCTACAACGATAATGCCATATTCATTAGTTTCGCTTATATGTGATATATACTTCATAATTATATAATATCACATAATGCACAGTAATACAATAAAAACTAATAGCAAATTGCTATTAGTTAATTAAATCCAATCTTCAATGTTATCGTACACATTGTCTAATTCTTCTTTTGTATATTGTCGCTGATGAATTACAGCACTATTTTGTTGTTTTGTTTTATCAAGATTTTTGTAGTCGCCACGCACTACCTGTTCATAATGTTTAACAAGCCAATCTACAGTCAAATTATCTGCTTTCTGCAGAAAGTCTGATTCTAGGACTGCATTACACAGTCTATCAAGATTAATCTCATTAATGTCTATCTTAAGATTTTTATTCTTAAGTCTTTTATTTAGTTTTTGAGAGAGAAGTTCTGCGGGCGTAGGCTCGCATATACTTTCACTCTCACTATTGCTGTTGCTTTCACTTTTACTTTCACTTTGCTTTGCTGTTCTTTTCTCTGTATTGTTTTTACTATCATTTTCGCCCGAATTGCTATCTTTTTGGCTCATTCTTCCGTCATTTTGACGAGAAAGTATAGAAGAATACACATACTGCGGAGTATGCCATTGATTTACACGCTTTGTTGTAACCCTTTCGTATTCTTGTTGTATTTCAAGACTTGTAAGTATATGATATTTTTCATACATCTTTTTGTCAAAGAATCCGCGTGCTAAGAGATATTTAACGCATTCAGATACCGCAGATGTTTTGCTTTCACCAATTTGAAACGCAAATAATGCTTCGACATCTGATGTCCATTTGACGAAATAGCCTTCTTCGCCATAAATTTTGTTAAGCAGTAGGGTATAGATTGCGTATCCATTAAGTCCCGTGGCGGAAATTAATAGGCGTCTATTGTCGTCAAGATAGCAATTTTCGGGGCGATAGTCTATGCCGTGTTTATTATACATAACTACACCTCGTTTCTCTTTTATCATTCTTTATATTCAATTTTTTGCTTGGTCATAGGGTATTTATTATTTATTGGTTCTTAAGTCTTTGCTTTTAATTTCAATTTTTATGCTGTCCTTATTGATTATCACTCGTGAGCCAATTCTATCACCATAACGCTCAAGAAATTCTTTAGGCGTTAAATTAGTTGTAATTATCGTTAATTTGCGGTTATTGAGCCTATAATCAATAATGTTTTGTAGGTATTCTATAGAAACATTTTTGTATAAAGGTTCTGTGCCTAAATCATCGATTGCTAGCACTTCTGCATCACATAGTAAGTGTTGTATAATGTTCTTTTCTTCCATTATTCCAATATGCCACTCAAGGAGTTTTTGACTAAGGTCGAATGCCGGGAGCATAACGACTGCAACACCTGCTTTTATCAGTTCGCCACACAGACATTCCAGAAAATAAGTTTTTCCTACGCCAACTTGTCCGTGCAGGAGTATAAAAGGGCTTTCTATGTAGCCTTCATCATTTACTATTTTTTCTGCAAATTTAAGCAGTTTTTGACCTAGTCCATTTGAGTATTTGTTAGTGTCATAATCTGCTAGCGTACGCTTGTTTTTTAGATTACTGTATTTTAGTAATCTTTCTGCTAATTTTGTTTGAAAACAACTACACTGTTTGTCATCTATAAAGCCTGTATCATTGCATTTTTTGCACGCGTATTGTGGCATCAGATAATCATCTGTCAGGTTAAATTTTTTCAAAAAATCAGTGCGTTTTTGTTCAAGTTCTTTCATCTGCATTTGCAGTTCATCAGTTTTGTTGCCGTCAAATTCTTCTTGTGCGATTTTTATTGTTAACGCACGCATTTTGTCATCTATTTCCTTAAATTCTGGATGGCGGGTTAATTTGTAGTAATGTATATCTGCTTGTTGTTCCGCTTCGTGTTTGTGATTTATTATATCGTTGTATACACTATTAATTATTTCTATTTTATTCATATTTTTACTCCTTTTTATTTTCCCACTTTAAACAGGCTAACACATTTGTCATAGGCTTGGTAAAAATTTTCTTCGCAAAAATACCAAACATACCTGTTTATACATTTGTTGCCTTTACCGACGGACAATGTCAAAATGTCATCCAAATATGATAATGAACAAACTATTCTCTTTGGAGCAGTAAATATAATTCGTTCTTTAGCTTTAAACTCTTCCCAAGTTAAAAAGGGAAGTTTTTCAGTGCGTGTAATATTGGCGTGGCACAAATAGTGTTTAGCTTGTTGTTTTGTCGCAAATAGTCTTTCTATAAAATATTCGTTCTTATATCTACTATTTAAGTCTCTAAACACATATAAACAAAAATCTTCAAACATTTGTGGGGCATATCTTTTATCTAAATCAACTTGAAATATCTTTTCGTTTATATCGTCTACATACCACACAGGCTCGCCATTTTTAATGCTTTTCTCTAATTCTTGCTTAGTCATATTTTGCTCCTTCAATTTGTTTAACGAAATTGTGTTTATCAATGTTAGATGCTAACTTTAACATTTTTATATCTTCTTCGGTTAGCTCATCAGATTTATCGTTGTTTTGTTTTAGTAGGTGAGCAGGGGGGAATATGTTGTTACGATTAATAAATGCACGATAATATCTCTTCAATTCTATTTTAAGCCAATGACCATAAAAAGCACATTTCGCCTCGAATTCTAAGAATTCGGATGAAGTACATTTTACATAGCCATTTTTATTTTTGTATCTTC